>CAZUPJ010000079.1:0-7200 GCA_964622185.1 uncultured Treponemataceae bacterium | reverse complement strand
AACTTGTTTTTCTCCGCGAAGTTTTCTCAATTCTTCAAGAGACATCTTTGCCATAGTAATCTCCTTATTTAAAGTCACTAAATAATTTTAATCATTTTCTTCTTGGCTTTGGATAAAATCACCCAATAAAGCCAAATCCGTTACTGTTTCCATGCCACCTAGAGCTTCTACTAATTCGGTTTTTACCAAGGTGTAGTCAAGGTTATACGTTTTATTTTGTTTTTTCCTGTTGATAATAAGTTCGAAATCTCCTGGAAGAATCAAAACTTGCCTAAATAAACCTTGAACAGTTCCAATTGGAGGAGTGTCAATATTAGTTAAATCAAAGTTCATAGAAACAGTTGTTCCCAATCCCTCTTCAGACACAATATCCCAATCTCCATTTGTACTCATGGCTGTTTGCATTAAAAAAGGAATACCAAGCCCAACTTTTCGGTTCGGATGCTTTATTCCATCGGTGTAAAAAGGATCTTTTACCCGTTTTAATGTTTCGGCATTCATACCCTTTCCGTTGTCACGAATAACAACGTTTAGATTTTTCTCTGTTTCAAAAAAATTAAGCTCGATTTTTTTTGAATTTGCTTCAGTTGCGTTTTGCGTTAAATCAGCAATTAAATCACAGAGGGTATAGTGCATTAGGCTCTTTTATATTTATCTAAGATTTCAGACATTTGCCCTTTAAGAAGCTTACCATATACATCACCGTTTACGGTTAATACAGGAGCAAGCCCACAACAACCAATACAGCGTACTGGCTCTACAGAGAATAATCCATCTGCTGTTGCTGCATCTTCAGGGTCTAAACCTAAAAGTTCTCTCGATTCATCTATAAGGTCTTGACCACCTTTTAGATAACAAGCTGTTCCCAAGCAAACACTGATTCTGTTTTTTCCAGGTTTTTTTGTTTTAAAGAAATGATAAAAAGACATTACTCCATAAACTCTAGCTAAGTGACTTCCTGTTCTTTCTGCTACAGCTTTAGCTGCCTCTTTTGAAATGAAGCCTTGTTCTTCTTGAACCTTGTGGAGAACCATAATAAGGTTTCCGGGCTTTGTATTCCATTCGTCTATAAATGCTTCAAGTTCTTTAGAGAACCCCGCATCTGTTTTTTGTGCCATGCACACCTCCGTTTATTGTATATTTTTTTATCCTTAATCTGTATAGTATACTTCTTAGAGGCTGTAAAAGTCAAGATGTCTAAGCTCATTCTATAGAAAAAAGGGGGTATTTATGTTACAAATCTTGTAGTAGTCTTCTTAATAACAAATACATTTACAACACTATTTTTGCCTTAGTTTTTGCGTCAACAGGGAGCTTTGATATGTCATCTTGTGTAAAGGAATATGCAACTTCATCTCCTGAAGCATAGTTTTCTTTGCTTTCCATTGCAAGTGTTAGTCCCCAAGGAGCACATGCGTAGCGTCCCTTTTTCTTTGTACCATTTGCTCCCATTGGAACAAATATAGAGTCTGATACAATACGAGAACGTAATTCCGTCTTTTCTTTTTCTTCACTCGATGAGGCACACACAAAACTAATAGAAGCCCTATCTTTTGTTAAACCAATTTGCATTGATAACTTTTGTAGCGGCTTGGGAGCAACGTTTCCATCTAATACAAAATGACACCACTTTTGCCCCTTTCTACCATCCATAGGACACGTTTTTATATGTGTACATGGCGAAACTATTGAATATTTTTTGCGAACATAAAAGTCTCGAAGAAGTGAAACAAAGCGCCCCGAACGAGGAATCCCAGGCTCTGCAATAAAATATAAACTTTCTTTTGCCCCATAGCCCAAAAGAGATGTACCATATTTTTTTGAAAGCTCTTCTAAAGGCTTGTTTGTGTTCCAAAAAAGCTCATTAAACATATTTGCACACGTGACAAGGCTAGCAGGATTTTTAATTTTTACGCCCATTTCGCCCTTTATTCGCATTATAGTCCACTCTTCGCCACCAAGTTTTGCCACAACCGATAACAGCAAGTTCTCTCCAAGAGTTAGGGCATTTTGTGATGTATCAACACAGTACCATGTGAGCTTTTTATGTCGCAACTCTGGACGTGCGAGGTACAACGCAATAGGAAGCGTTAAAGGCCCAGAGCCAAGATCTAAGCAGCACGATCCATCTTTTAAGCCTGAAAAAACATCCTTTGGAAGTCCTGTAAATACTGACGTAAGTCGCACTAAATTCCACCACATAAAATATCGGGTATACGCAGAAAGGCGAGCAGCTTCGTTCATATACCCAGATTTTCTAGATGCCCGTTCATCGGTTAGCTCGTGCGAAAGTTGGCGTATAGTTTGCGGAAGTAATCTCAACTGCTTTGATGAAAGTGGTTGAACACCCTGAACAATGGAATCAAAAGAACCAAGCACTTTTTGTGCGTCTTCTTCAAGTGTTCCAAATAAAGAACTTTTTTTTATTTTTTCAATAGGTTTTTTCAAGATGTTTTCCCTTTGCGTTTTGAATGAAGTATCGAATAAAGGTCGAGTAAATCAGAGCGAATACTGTACACCTCGGGCAAAATTGTTTCTGCTACATTTGACACCGCCGCTTCTGATATTATTTGATTTCGAGCACCTTCAATGGTAAATTTTTTTTCGGTAATTAAATAGTTCAATCTAAAAATTATTTGTATATCGGTTTTTGTGTACACGCGTCTACCGCCAATGTCTTTTGACGGAGAAAAGGCGGGAATAACTTCTTCCCAATATCGAAGAGTATGTGCTTTTATACCTGTAATTTCCTCTACTTCACCAATTGAAAAACCCGCCATACAAAAGCCTCGCTACCGTTCTTCCCATTTTTTTCGGCTGGCTTTTAACTCAACCAAAACAGGAATTTTTGAGTACCCTAAATCTTCTCGAATTTTGTTTCTAATATAGGAAATATACGAAGCTGGTAAAAAGTCTGGTCTACTTGCAAAAAGCAAAAAGCTCACAGGGTTTGTACCAGTTTGAACGATGTATCGGACTTTTACCCTCGAAGGTCCTGTTGAATGTGGTGGTGCCGCGGCAACCCAGTCATTTAACGCAGTATTTAAAGAAGCGGTGTCTACCTTTCTTGTAAGCTGATTGTATAATTCTATTGCAGTATTTAAAAGTGGCTTTATACCCGTGTTTTCAAGTGCCGATATTTGAACAATGGGTGCATATGCCATGTGACCAAACATAATTTTTATATAATCTTCTGCTTTTCGAGCCGTTTTTCGCTCTTGATCTTGCGTGTCCCATTTGTTTAATACAAAAATTATTCCACACCCTCTATCGTGGGCAAGGCCAATAACTTTTTTATCTTGTTCTGTTAATCCTTCTTGTGCATCAATTAAATACAACACAACATCGGCTCTATTCAATGTTTTTATAGCACGGTTTACTGAGTAGTATTCTACATTTTCTTTTACCTTTGCTTTTCGTCTAATACCAGCGGTATCTAAAACTTGAAAATTCTTACCCTTATGCATAAAATAGCCTTCAACAACATCGCGCGTTGTTCCAGCATAATCGCTTACAATAGACGCCTCGGTTCCGGTCAAAAGATTACTAAGCGTAGACTTTCCAGTATTTGGCTTTCCCATTACTGCAAGTTTTATTAGCTCTTTTTCTTCACCTTCAACAACCTTTGAAAAATCCAGTTTTGAAACTAGAAGTTCACAAAGTTCTGGAATATGGTCGCCATGTTCTGCAGAAATACATATTAAATCCTTAAAGCCAAAACGATGAAAATTGTATGCTTCACTTTCAAAACGCCCGCCTTCAGTTTTGTTTACCGCAGCAACAACTTTTTTCCAATAGGGGCGTAAAAGAGATATAAACTCTTCGTCTTCGCCGGTTGTTTCGGTTGCATCCAAAAGCAATAGTATGAGATCCGCTTTTTTTAATGTTTCAAGCGTTTTTTGAACTACAAGCTCATCGAGCACCGCTTCCATAGTACCAATATCGCGTTCAAGTTTAAATCCACCTGTATCAACAATGCGTACAGGATTATCTAAAATAAAAGCTTGTTCTTCCACAGGGTCTCTTGTTACCCCTGGTGTTGGGTCTGTAATAACACGGCGTTGATGCAACAGCCTATTAAAAAGAGTTGATTTTCCAACATTTGGCCGCCCTACTATTACAAGCAGTGGTGTATTTTTATAGGTTACTCGTTTTTGGAGAATGTCTTCTTGTTCTTCGTGATTTTTTCTTTTTTTCATATCATTCCTATTCTCTAAAGAGGCTTCTTAAACCATACCCTCGTACACAAGAAGCTCTTTTGCATCAACAGTAACAGTTAAACCATTTTCAAACACTTTTGACGCATCTCTTACTTGTGATAGCCAAACTAAATTTGGATTAATTAATTTCATAACTTCTGGGCTAAGAAGATTTTCACCTTCTGCTATTACACAATCAACAACTCGCAAAAGAGGTAAAAATTCTTCGGTAATATCGGGGCACAGGAGTATTTCACCTACTTTTTTCCCAATACTTAAAAAAGCTTCTTCACCACTATTTGCTCTTACAATTCGTCCACTAACACGTGTTTTTTCAGGATTTGCACTTCCACCCACAGATCCACGTCCCAAAATATTTCCTACAAGCAAAATACGTACTGTGTTTGTCATTACTGGACTCGAAAGAGGTATCCCTGCACAAACAACAACTCTGTCACTAAACGCAACCGCCTTGTTATCAATTGCTATTTTTACAGCGGTTTGTATCATTTCTTCAGAATCATTGGCAATATTTGTAATGAAAGGAAAAACACCCCAGTGCAATTGTAATTGGCGAGCACTTTTTTCTTTTGTTGTCATTGCTAAGATTGGTTGTTCTGGTCTAAACATACTTAATCTTCGTGCAGTATTTCCACTCAAAGTAGGTGCAATCATTGCGGCTGCCTCTATGTCGCGTGCTGTAACATATGCACTGTGAGCCGTAATTTGTGACATATTTTCGCGTTGAATAAGAGATTTTCGCTCTCTCATTTTCATTTTAAACTCGAGAGAGGGCTCCACACATGTTGCAATACGATTTAATGTTTCTACAGCTTCAAGCGGATATGATCCATTTGCCGTTTCACCTGAAAGCATAACAGCATCTGTGCCATCTAAAATAGCATTAGCAACATCGGTAAGTTCTGCTCTCGTTGGCCTTGGATTTACAATCATTGAATCAAGCATTTGTGTTGCAGTAATTACAGGCTTTCCTGCTTTATGACATTCTGCAATTATATGTTTTTGTGCAAGAGGAATTCGCTCTGTTGGCAATTGAACACCCAAATCACCTCGGGCAACCATAATACCATCAGAAGCTTCAATAATCTCTTTTATATTATCTAACCCTTCTTCATTTTCAATTTTTGAAATGATTCGTGCCTTTGATCCAAGATAACTTAAATATTCTCTAATTTCTACAACTTCAGATGCAAAACTTACAAAACTAGCGGCAACAAAATCTACATCCATACTTACACCAAAAGCAATATCAGACTTATCATTTTCTGTCATAATAGGAAGACCTGCATGAAGCCCAATAATATTTACATTTTTTTTACTCCCAATTTCTGCATCATTTTTTACGGTACAAAGAACTTCTTTTCCATCATTTTTTTCAACTTCTAATTCTAACAACCCGTCAGCAATTAGCACGCGAATGCCTTTGTATGAGCGATCTGGAAAATCTTTCCAGTTTAATGCAATTTTTCCAGGATTTTTTTCACTTGCTGGCGTAGTAGGAGTATCATCAACAGTTACAATAACCTTTTCGCCTTTATAAAAGACAACCTTTCCACCATTAGCAACATTGCCAGTACGAATCTCAGGACCTTTTGTATCTAATAAAAGAGCAACCGTTTTTCCAAGCTTTTTAGCACATCTCTTTACTCTTTCAATACGCGCACGATGTTCTTCATGATCTCCATGAGAAAAATTAAATCTAGCAACATTCATTCCACTTAAGATTAGTTTTTCAACTATTTCATCACTTTCTATAGCAGGACCCATCGAACAAACAATTTTGGTTTTTCTTGAAAACATACCTCAAGTATACCCCAAATTTTTGGACTATGCAAGTGTTAAAAAAGTGAGTTTGATTTTTATTGGATTGTTACTTTTGCATCAATTTTTCGTAAATTCTATCTAAATCATCACGTGAAAAGTATTCAATTACAAGAGAACCCTTGTCAAAGTTTCCGTTTAGTGAAACTTTTGTACTCAATGCTTCTATGAGTTGGGTTTCTAAAAATGCATAATCGGCATCACGTTTTGGTGTTTTTGCAGGCTTCTTTGTTTTAAGTTCTTTTTTACCAACATTCATTTCAGTAGCTTGACTTTCAGATTCACGAACTGAAAGCCCACCGCCAATAATACGTGCAAAAAGAAGTCGCTGATCTGATGGGTTTATTACAGAAAGAATAGAACGAGCATGCCCCGCACTTAAAGTACCGTCTAATAGAGCTTTTTGCATATCTTCGGGAAGTTTTAAAAGTCGAAGAGCATTTGCAACCGTTGAACGATTTTTACCTACGCGCCTTGCAACTTCTTCTTGAGTAATATTTGCAAGTTCCATTAAATTATGATACGCCTTTGCTTCTTCAAGCGGGCTTAAATTTTCTCTTTGTATATTTTCAATTAAAGCAACTTCAAGTTTTTGTTGTTCAGTAAATTTTTGTACTCTAACTGGTATTTCTTTTAAACCTGCAAGCTTTGCAGCCCGTGTACGTCTTTCCCCTGCGATAATATAATAAGAACCGTCTGCAGCTTCTTCTACCAATACCGCTTGAATAACACCATGCTCTTTTATTGACGCGGAAAGTTCTTGTAAAGCTTCATCGTCAAATTCTGTTCTTGGTTGATGTGGATTTGGCTTTAAAAGATCTACATGAACAACCGTATCTTGCGTGCTTGTTTTAGCAGTCGCCGACTTTGTTTTAGAGGCTTGTCCCGGTGCTACATCATCTTTTACTTCTTCATTATCTGTTTCTGCGAGTAATGCCCCGAGTCCCTTCCCTAATCCTTTTTTAGCCACGTTCTATTACCTCTTGTGCCAGTTTTTCATAGCTTCTAGCTCCCGCACAGCTTGGATCGTATAAACAAATTGGTTCACCATGGGAAGGAGCTTCTGAAAGACGCACATTTCGAGGAATTATGGTTGAAAACACACTATCTTTAAAATAGGATTTTATTTGCATTACAACATCATTTGCAAGTCGAGTTC
>CAZUPJ010000078.1:0-7311 GCA_964622185.1 uncultured Treponemataceae bacterium | reverse complement strand
CGTATGCTAAAATTACATTAAAAAAGGTTGAAACAAATTGCAGGTAAAAGTTGAAGTAAATAAGTATAATTGCAGTTAGTGGAACGGTAATTATGGTAATAATACCAGTAATATGCCGTGTTGTACTTGTAACTCTTTTTGCCGTAATAGCATAGAAGAAGAGTAACAAAAATGAAAAAACAGCGGTAATATTTCTAGAAAGCGGGGTAATAAAGCTTTCACTTAGTATTGTGTTGTACACATTAGCGTGAGTTCCAACATTAGGGTACTGTCCTTCAAATGGAGTTGTTCCTAAGTCCGTAGAGTTACTTGCGGTGTGACCTACTACAACAAATGCACCGTTATAACTTTCTTGTAAAGCAGGGAAAAGTTCATTGTATAATCCAAGTTGTGTTTCAAATCCATCAAATTTTTCTGATAAATTATCTTTTAACGATTCAATGTCTGCCCTGTTTTGTTCACTAATAAGGCTGTCAAGAAGTGAAAAAATTTCACTTATGTAATACGAATTTGTAAGTTCAGAACATGCTTCAAAAAAATCTTTGCGTCTAGAAAAATATTCATCATATCTTGGATCTTCTCGTGTATTTTCAACCGAAGTATCTTCGAGGAGCATTTTTTTTGTAGCTTCTAACTCAGTGTAGGTGTCTAATAAATAGTTTGCAACACTGTAGTAAGAAAGATACCCTTGTGTATTGCCAAGCTGAAAACTTGCAATGCTTGAAAGGTATTCAACAAGTGCAACTTCCATTTCATCTAAGTTGTGTAAAAATAAGAGTGATTCATTCTTAAAACTGTTTCTAAATGTATCCGAAATCCAGTTTACTAAAATGCGCCCGTTTGAATCGAGTGGGATATTTATATCGCGGCGAACTTCTTCTCCTGGGAAGAGTGCATTTTTTACCGTAAGAGTATTTTTCTCTCGAATAAGTGTTTTTGTATCAAGTGTGTATAAAAGAGGTGCAAAAACGAGTTGACCTATATATTGCCCTTCTGTTTCATGAAGTAGTTCTACACGTCTTCTTGTTCCGTCAGAATCAAGGATGATATTAGTAAAACCTGCTCCATCAGATGCACGAATTAGGCTCTCAAGTGCAGGTGTCATTTTTCTTTCTTGATTAGCATGCTCAAAAAACAGTTCATTTTCTTTTTCTATAAGTCCCTCTGGTTCTGTAACCTCATCAAAAAGCATATGTTCTCGAACATATGTTTCAAGAGACTCTTCTACAGGAATACCAACATCACCTGCGTTTATAGTTAGCCATGAATTACCAAAAAAGTGCAATGCCTGAGCAAAATATGTATCATTGTTTCTAAAAACTTGATTGTTGATTTCTTCTTCCAATATTTGAAACGTTGGAAGTATATAATCTTGTATAATATAGTGTGTTTGCTCAGGTACATATTCTGCTGGTAAATCACCTGTTGCAATTGCAGAAGAAAGGTCGGTCAAAATACCGCTAACTTCTGCTTGTGCATATGCAAAGTTTTCAGGAAGAGCTTTTTCTCCGCTAGGATTTATCCCTTTTGTAGAAGGAGATAAATACTCAATATCAAAGCTTACCTGTTCTGCACCAAGTTCTCGCATTCTAATTATGGCGTCTGCCAAAACATCTCTCGGCCACGGGAAGGTACCTTCAACAGCAATTGAAGCGTCATCTATCGCTGCAATTACGATATCGTCTCTTTCTACGGTATCAGGCTTTAGGGCCAATAAAAGATCATATGCTCTCAGTTCTAATCCGTTTAGTAATCCAAATCTGGACGCAAACCCTATTGTTAAAAAGATAAGTAAAACGATAAGTAATTCAGGATAACGCATCCAAATTTTTTTTTGCTTCTTGTCACTTTTTTGTTGATTTTTCATATAATATAGTATATCATATATTTGCTAGTAGTAAAGGAGTAGTTATGAAAAAAACTCTTATTTTAGGTTTATTTTTTGTATTTTTTAGTGTTATACTTTCGGCTCAGTCGGCAGAAAAGGTTACACAAATGATAGAATCACAAGAAGTAAGTCTTTCTGAAGTTGCGTACTTTGCCGCCACCTATTTTGAGTTTTCTGAAGATGAGGCAAGTAATGATGATGCTTTGGTAAATTTAGAAAGGCATGTTCAATTTTCCAAAATTAATGATTCCGAAGTATCTCTTTCCTATGATGAGTTTGCATATTTTTGTACGCAGGTTTGGGACATAAAAGGTGGGGTGATGTTACGATTAACTAAATCTCCTCGATATGCATTCAGAGAATTACAGTCAATGTCTTTTATTGGGCAATCTATTGATCCCCATGAAAAAGTCGCTGGAATAGAAGCTTTAACTATTATAACTCAGTGTATTGGGTATTCTGAAGAATAGTTTTGTTTTGTAATATAGAATTAAATCAATAAGTTTGAAATGATTTTAAAATAGACATAAAAAGGAAAAAATATGAAAAAAATTCTTTTATCCATAGTATTATTAACTACCCTTACATTTTCTTTATCAGCATATTCATGGTACGGACAGCTTGACGCAGGGATATCAGTATTAGGACCTCAGAATGTTCTAGACCTAGAGCAAGCAGACAAGGTCACACTAGGCTTTCGTGTTCCCTTCAATACTTCCATCCTTATGGATCTAGAAGCAGAAGGATTTTATGAGTTTAAGTATAAAGTTGCAACGACGGGAGAAAAGAAAAGTGAGATATCTCATCTAGCAGATTTAACTACCTTCACATTTGGTGTGCAAGTACCAATCGATGAGACGTTTTCTTTATCACTAGATACGGGGCGTTTTTCCGTTGCTGATGTAACGAGTATTATTATTTCTCAACCTGTTGATGGAGCTAAAGTTATTTTTTCGCATGAGAACTTTCAGCTTAATGCTTATGTTGGTTTTACTGGCTTATTGAATGCATACAATGTAAGTATAAATGCAGCTGCAAATAAAACTATACTTTCAGATGTATATACTTTAGCAGCTCCCTTTATCGTAGCTGAGTTTATGTTTTCTATGCCACAATTATTTGCAAACCAAAATTTATATGCAGAATTTTTAGCTGCTGTTGATGTGGGCGCTGAAACAAATAAAAACTCAAAGCTTTATGCAACTGCCGCATTGCAAGGTCCAATAAATAGTAGCTTATTTTATTTTGCTTCGTCATCTCTTGGTATAGAGCAAGTGAGTAAAGATTGGAATATATCAAATATGTCTGTGTTTGAACTTTCCACTTTCTTACCGTTTGCCTCATCGCTTGTTTCATGGAAAACCGTATTTGCAACAGGTGGTACTGATACAATGTTTAATACGTTTACCGTTGCTTCTGCAAGTATGGATGATTCCCTTATGTATGCAGGACATGTAAAAACAGGCGTAGTAGCTACCTTCCGTCCCATAGATAAACTTTTATTTTTTCTTGGTCCTGATGTTTTATTCAATGTGATGAATGAAACATCGGGTAAAGGATATGCAGGGTTTCAATGGCTTTTTTCAGGACGTTGGGATGCTACCTCTGATGTACAATTAGTAGCTACAGTAGGACAATTCTTACCGAGGGATAGTTCAATAGATCCATATTTAAAAGCAGACTTAAAGTTGTCATTAAAATTCTAAAAGAATAAAATACATGCAACAAGCTTGAAAAATAGCTTGTTCTACGTTACAATAATGCATATAGTATTTAGGAGTTATTTATGAGTAAGAATGTAAAAAAAGGAATCATGCTTTTTGTAGTATTTATTATGATATGTATGCCTATATTTTCGCTTGAGGGTACCGTTGTTTCTGTAAGTGGAAAGGTTGAGCTTCAAACACCATCTGGTTGGGCTCCTTTAAAAACAGGGGATATAGTAGAATCAGGGATTGTTATTTCTACTGGTTTTCGTTCCCAGGCAACAATTCAAGTAGCAGGTTCTAATATTATTGTAAATCAACTTTCTCGTCTCACATTAGAGCAATTAACAGAAACAAATGATTCACATAATTCTGAAGTTTTTCTTGACTTGGGAACAATTAGTGCTGATGTAAAAGGTGCAGAAAATAAACGTGTTGGATTTGTCGTTAATACTCCTGTTGCAACGGCGTCTGTGCGAGGTACTGCTTTTGAGATGGGGATTAATTCGTTAAGGGTTACTAGCGGTGTTGTTGGCTTTGGCGGCAAAAGTGGTAAAGAAGTTCCTGTTTCTGGTGGAAATGCTTCGACTATTAGCTCTTCTGGAAGTGCCACAAGCCCAATAACTAATAAAATGAGTGAGTCGTTGGGTACAAGTGTAGAAGCAGCATCTGCCGTTTCTTCTGTTAGTTCTGCAGCAAGTTCTTCAGCAACCACGCCTGCTACTCCTGCACAAAGTGCTCCACAGCAGACATTTTCTAGTGTAACAGTAACTTTTGAAAACTAAAAGATTACCGCACAATAATAAAAAAGGTTGTCAAACTCATTTTTGAGATTTGCCAACCTTTTTTTTCGTTATCGCCTACAATCTGTCTTACAGTGAGTTATCTATATTTTGTGATTCAATATCTTTGAAGTATTTTACAGTTCCAACTTTTAACTCATCAGTAGCATCATCGTCACAAACAATCACAGCTTTAGGATGCATTTGCAAACAACTTATAGTCCACATTTGTGTTATACCCTGTTCAACTGCATGAGAAAGTGCTCTTGCTTTGTTGTGTCCTGTAATAAGTACAAGTACTTCTTTAGAGTCTGTAACTGTTCCGACTCCTACGGTAAGTGCAGTTGTTGGAACTTGGCTTACATCCCCTCCAAAAAATCGCGAATTTACTAAAATAGTATCGTGTGTGAGTGATTTTACTCTCGTGCGAGATGAAAGGGATGAGCCAGGTTCATTAAAAGCAATATGTCCATCTATACCAACACCACCCAAGAATAAATCAATACCTCCGTGGTCCAGTATTGCTTTTTCATATGCTGCACATTCTGCTTCTAAATCGCGTGCCATTCCATCAAGTATGTGTACATTCTCTTTTTTTATATTTATGTGGTTAAAAAAGTTTTCCCACATGAAGTTATAATAACTTTGCTCATGGTCTTTTGGGAGACCCACATACTCATCCATATTAAATGTAACAACATTTTCAAAACTTACTTTTCCTTCTTTGTATAGTTCAATTAGAGCTTTATATGTTCCAAGTGGGGTGCTGCCAGTAGGGAGCCCCAGTACAAAAGGTTTTTTTACAGTAGGAGCTGCTTCAGCTATTCGCTTTGCAATATGATTGGCAGCCCATATAGAACACTTTTCATAATCATTTTGGATTATTACTCTCATTATTAAATTCTCCTTTTTGGGTTTATTATAGTATATCTTTTTTTATTTGTCCTTCACAAACAACAAATAACACATTAAAGTACTTGTCAAAAACAACTACATCGGCATCGTATCCCGGAATGAGCATTCCCTTTTTTTTATAATTCATTATTGAAGCAGGACTTGCTGTTGCAATTTTTACGGCATCTGCTACGGTAAAGCCCCAGTTTACAAGATTATTAATGCCTTTTATCATGGTTAATGCGGATCCTGCAATCATATCCCCATCTACCTTATGAAAACTGCCATCCTTAAATACTACTTCTTCACCATTTGCGAATAATGTTTCATTTGCACAGCGTGTTGGAGTTAAAGCATCTGTTACTAGTACAATTTTATCGAGCGGTTTTTCGCGAGATAACATTTTTACAAGATCTGGATGTATATGGATGCCGTCGGCTACAATTTCGCAAGACATTTCAGGGTGTATTAGTATAGCACCGACTGCTCCTGGGTTTCGGTGGTGCATTTGACTCATGGCATTGTAAAGGTGTGTAGAGTGGAGTATGCCAGCTTGCATTCCTTCAACCATGTTTTCATAATTTGCATCGGTGTGACCTGCTTGTAAAACAATACCTTTTTGAAGACAAGACAATGCTAAGTATCTCATTTTTTTTAATTCAGGAGCTACGGTCATGTTTACTATGTGTCCTTCAGATGCTTTCCAAAGTCTATCCATAAGATCTAGGTCGACTTCCTTTACTGTTTCGGGGCGTTGTGCACCGAGTTTTTCGTGAGAAAAGAAAGGCCCTTCTAGGTGTATGCCCATTATTTTTGCTCCATCTTCTTTTCCCATTGCAGCAACTATTGCTTTTATGTTTTTAATCATTTCATCTTCTGAAGATGGGTACATAGTAGGATTAAAGCTAGTTACACCATATTGTGCTAAGTCTTTAGACATTTGCAGCATTGCTTCGGTTGTGCAGTTATCTGTTCCGCTCCCCATAAAGCCATGAATATGTGTATCGATAAAACCGGGTGAAATAAAAGCACCTTTTACGTCTACTAAACGAACAGATGCATCAAATGTTTTTTTTTCAAATCGTCGCTGGGAAAATACATCTGTAATTACGCCGTCTTGAATAAGAATTGCACAATTTTCCATTTGAGAAAAGCCGGTAATTACCGTTCCGTTGTATAAACAAATTTGCATCATAACCTGCCTGTAAACATAGTTTTGTTGTAAGCAACTTTTTTTGAAGTCAAAAAAAGGTACACCTAGTAGTTACATGAAAAGCCGTTAAATTTTATGCAACTACTAGAATTGTACCTCAGTTTTTTTTAAAAGTAAAGTGTTATTATCACTCTTTTTCCTCAATAACTGCATTTTTTTTAGGAATAAGTAGGTTTAGTACAATGCCGGTTAGTGTTGCTAGTGCAACGCTTCCTAAAGAAAATTGGAAGTCTTGACCAATGCTAAATTGTAACATTCCTCCACCAATTCCTATTACCATAACTACAGAAGAAATGGTAAGATTTCTTTTATCCTGATAGCAAACACCACTTTCAACAATAGTTCTGAGTCCACTTGATGCAATAAGCCCGTATAAGAGCATTGAAATACCGCCCATAACAGGACCTGGAATTGTTTGAATTATTGCCCCAAATTTTTGAATAAATGATAAAATTACGGCAAATATGGCTGCACCTCCGATAACCCATACGCTATACACTTTTGTAATTGCCATAACACCAATATTTTCACCGTACGTTGTGTTTGGTGGTCCACCCCAAAGTGATGCCCATGTAGTTGCAATTCCGTCTCCAATAAGAGTTCTGTGAAGCCCCGGATCTTTGTAAATATCTTTACCAATTACTTTTGACGTAATAAGAGTGTCTCCCAAGTGTTCACAAATAGTAGCTAAAGAAACAATGAGGAATGTAAAAATAGGAACAAAGCTAAATTTAGGCAATGCAAAAGTGGGGAATCCTATCCATGCAGCTTCTTTTATTACGGTAAAGTCTATGAGATCATATGCGGGAAAAAAGAATCCCATAATTA
>CAZUPJ010000077.1:0-7396 GCA_964622185.1 uncultured Treponemataceae bacterium | reverse complement strand
CATCGGCAAAAGAAATGGTTGATGCAGGGGCTACAAGGCTTGGATGTTCTGCTGGTGTTATTATTGCAAAAGAACTTTTAGGACAAGGTGTAGAAAAAAATGCTAGTGGTTCATACTAGTTCATGTTTTTATTTAATGCTAAATCTATTTTAAAAAATCAAGGTCTCAATACAGAACTTCCATCAAATAAGGACTTTTTGGCTAATACGGTGCGAATTGCGTGGCCCGCTGCTCTTGAGTCCTTTTTAATGGCACTAACGGTCTTTGTTGATACCATAATGGTTGGTTCTTTAGGTTCTTTTGCAATTGCGGCAATTGGACTTACAAACCAGCCAAAATTTATTTGCCTTGCCATTTTTATAGCTTTAAGCACGGCAATAAGTGCTGTAACGGCAAGACGCAAGGGCGAAGAAAAACAAGACGAAGCAAATCAAGTTCTCGTACAATCTATTGCGTTAATTATTGTGCTTGGCATTGCGATTACGACACTTGCCCTCATTTTCACAGAAGAAATACTCATTTTTGCAGGAAGCCAAGCAGACACGCATGCCGAGTCGGTCGGCTACTTTAGAATAATTATTTCAGGGCTTTTATTTCAAGCACTTACAATGGGAATAAATGCTGCCCAACGTGGAGTGGGAAAAACTAAGATAAGCATGAGAGCAAATGTTAGCATGAGCCTTGTTAATGTAACTTTTAACTACCTATTAATTGGTGGAAACTTTGGATTCCCCGCCCTTGGCGTACAAGGGGCAGCAATTGCTACCCTACTCGGTTTTTTTACTGGCTTTATTGTTTCGCTCGTTTCCGTATTACGAAAAAATGAATATTTGTATTTACTCTGTAAAACTAACACTATAAAGTTTAAAAACACCATTTTTAGAAGTCTTTTTAAAGTTGGAAGCGGCACCTTTGTTGAACAAGTATTTTTAAGAATAGGTTTTTTACTGTATGCACTAGTTGTTGCAAATCTTGGAACCGTTGCATTTGCTGCCCACCAAATTGGAATGACTATTATAACTATTTCATTTTCTATAGGGGACGGTTTATCTGTTGCAAGTGTATCGCTAGTTGGGCAAAGTTTAGGGCAAAAGCGAAGCGATTTAGCACGCGTATATGGCTCTTTTTGTCAACAGTTGGGCTTTCTATTCTCACTTATTATTGCCATAGTATACATAATTTTTGGTCAGCATATTTACTCACTCTTTGCAACAGACACCGCAATTCTTGAGTATGGCAGCATTATTATGAAGTTGGTTGCCTTTATTGTAATGCTTCAAATTGCCCAATTAATTTTTGGTGGTTGCCTTAGAGGTGCCGGAGACACAAAATATACAGCCTTTGTTTCTTTAGTAAGTGTAGCCTTTTTTAGACCATTATCAGGCTGGTTCTTTGTGTACCCCTTGCAAATGGGCTTAATTGGTGCATGGGTAAGTTTGTTATTTGATCAAGTACTACGCTTTTTACTTACCAGACATCGGTTTAAAGGCGGAAAGTGGCAGAATATTAATTTATAATTACTCTCCATTGACACACACTCTAAAAAAAGTTAGACTTACCTTATCAATACAAATACATTGGAGCAATATAATGAAAAAAATACTTACCCTTACCCTGCTACTTTTTGTAGGCACACTATTTGCTGGTGGAAAAAGCGAGCCAACTATCGAAACTATCCGTGTTTCAGGTCTTAATGGTCCTTCAAGCATTGGGCTTGCATACCTTTTTGAAAACCCACCAGTAGTTGAGGGAATACCATCAAAATTTGAAGTAAGTGCAAGCCCTGATGTGCTTTTGCCAAAACTACTAAAAGGGGAAGTTGATATTGGCGTACTTCCCGCAAATGTGGCTGCAAAGGTATACAATGCAAATAATGGTGCCATTCTTTTAGCTGGCATTACCGGCCAAGGCATGATGTCTATTGTTAGTAAAGATACTTCTGTTACAAAGCTAGAAGACTTAAAAGGCAAAAAACTTACGGTTGCAGGCCAAGGCGGAACACCCGAATACCTTATTCGATATCTATGTGACGCAAACGGAATACGCATTGGAGACGATGAAAACTCAATTGAACTTGATTTTTCGATTCCCACAGCAGAAATTGCACCTGCTCTTATTACCGGAAAAACCGAGTACGCCCTTTTGGTTGAACCTTTTGCAAGTGTTGCCATTATGCAAGACCAAACAAAATCTCTTACGCGCATAATTGACATGCAAGAACTTTACATGAATACGAGCGGAAGCAAAGAAAACTATCCTGTTACCGCCTTAGTTGTGAGAAAACAGTTTGCAAGTGAAAACGCAAAACTTTTGAGTGATTTTTTAGAAAGCATAGAAATGTCTATTAATTGGGTAAACGAAAACCCTAAAGATGCAGGCACCTTAGTAGAAAAACACGCACTTGGGTTAAAAGCTCCCCTTGTTACAGCTTCTATTCCAACATCTTCACTTTCATGGATTTCGGCTTCAGAAGCACAAGACAGCGTGGAAGATTTACTGGGATTGTTTTTAAACTTAGCACCGGATTCAATAGGTGGAAAACTCCCCGACAATGGGTTCTATTTTTAATGTACAATTAATAATGTATAATTAATAATTGTCCCTAAATAAAAGAATAATTACCTACTGTAGAGGTTTATTGAATAAACCTCTACAGTTCGTTAAAACATCAATCTGTGTAATTTTTGCGGATAAAAAAAACTGAGGATAGTTTTTGCTATGATATTGAAAAATACAATAGGTTCTATTTTCTACTCATTTTTATTACCTCTTACAGTAATACTAGTACTTTGGACTGTGCAAAGTACTAGTATTAACTCCCCTCTTGTTTTACCAAGCCCAAGACTTGTATTTGTAAGCTTTACAGATCTTATTCAAACGCAAAGTTTTTGGCAAAACCTTATAGCCACTACCGCTCGCACTTTGTATTCATTTTTAATATCACTAGTTCTTTCCATTTTTTTAGGAATTGCAACAGGATTTTCAAAAAAAGCCGAAAAAATTTTGTCGTTTCCTATGAGTATTATTAAAACAGCACCTGTTGTGTCTTTTATTCTTTTAGCAATTTTTTGGTTTTCTACAAATACGGTAAATGTGTTTATTGGTGTATTAATGACGCTCCCTGTAATGACAGGAGCAATAGCAAGTGGTATTCAAAACATAGATAAAAAACTCATCGATATGGCGAATGTGTATCAGTTTTCAAAAAAGCAAAAAATATTTCATATTTACACGCCTCAAATTATGCCATACTTTTTTTCTGGGTGCATCACAGCATTTGCCCTTTCTTGGAAGGTTGTTGTTGCAAGCGAAGTGTTAAGCCTTCCTAAAAGAGGTATTGGAACAGCACTTCAAATGAGTAAAACCCACATAGAAACAGCCGATGTTTTTGCCTATACCATTGCAACCATTTTTGTAAGTTTTCTGTTAGAAAAACTACTTTCGTTTTTATTGACTTCAAAAGTTCGTGTAAAAGGAAGGTCTGTATGACCATAGCTGTAAAAAACATTTCGCTTACGCGTGGAACAAAACATATTTTTGAAAACTTTTCACTTTCTTTTGAAGAACATAAAACAACGGCACTTATTGCACCATCGGGGGCTGGAAAAACTACTCTTTTAGATATTTTGAGTAAACGACTCAAAGTAGAAAACGGTAGCGTTGAATCAAGCAAAAGTCCAGTTTCATATATTTTTCAAGAAGACCGTTTACTTCCATGGCATACCGTTCAAAAAAATATACTACTACCACTTGAGAACATATCTATCACAGGAAATGAAAAAAGTGAGAGAGTTAAAAAATATATTGAATTATGTGGCTTACTAGACAAAACGTATGCAAAACCTACACAACTATCAGGTGGTGAAAGGCAGAGAGTTTCTATTGCAAGAGCCTTTGCCTACCCTTCTGCACTTTTACTTATGGACGAAGCATTTCAATCACTCGACTTACACATAAAGTTCCAATTATTAGAACTTTTTGAAAATCTCACCAAGTCAGAAAATCGTACTTCCATTTTAGTAACCCACGACATTAGAGAAGCCTTGAGCATTGCAGACAGAATTGTTGTACTAAAAGAAAGCCCCTTACATATTGAACTTGATACAGAATTGCAACATGATAAAAACTCGAGTATTTTAAATAGATACATTCATTTAAGTAAAGAAAAAATACAACTCCAAGAAAAAATCTTAGACATACTAGCTACGTAAGGCAATACTTGAAAATTTCTTATAGTGTGCGTTTTTATAGTTATTCAACAATGCTTGTAATGTTACAACTTTATGTATTACACTGTGACAATTTCAGAAAACTTTTCATCAAAGTCTTCATACCTTTGCTTTACCTCGCGTAGTTTTTCCATCATTGTTTTTCGTACTGCCGCATATTCTTCTTTTTCATAAAGATTATTAAGCTCAAGCGGATCCTGCTTCATGTCATACAATTCAAAGCCTTGCGGTGTAATGGTACATTCTGCTCCATTTGCATCAAGTGGATGACCATAAAAATATATCAATTTATAGTCTTTTGTGCGAATACCTAAATGAGCAGGGTTATGATGACGGTGTGCTAGGTGCATCCAATACCTAAAATAAATGCTATCAATTAAATCGTCGTTATTTTCATTTTCAATTACTACTTTTTGAGAAACACCTTGCATTTTATTCGGTACTTCTATACCACAAAAGTCTAAAATTGTAGGTGCAATATCGATGTTTGAAATAAGATTTTTATTAATCGATTTTTTTGGTAGCTTTTTTGGGTACATCATTAAAAATGGCACTTTTAAAGCTTCTTCAAAGCACCAACGTTTATCTTGATAATCATGCTCTCCTAAGTACATACCCTGATCTGAAGTGTATATAACTATTGTGTCTTCAAGTATATTCAATTTCTTTAGTGTTTTTAGTATTTTTCCCACACTGTCATCAATACCAGCAACAGTTCTTAGGTAATCTTTTAGATACTTTTGATAGGCTGCAATTCCCTTTTCTTCAAAAGATGCATTGGAAGAAACTTCAAGCGGCCCTGTAACATAGTCTTTTTGACTAAAATCTTCATACAAACTACGAATTTTTGAACGTGGTGTAACTGAACTTCCAAATTCGCGAGATGCTTCACTTCTGTGTGATTTATCTTCAAAAAGACTATCGGGAACCGGTATGTCTATTCCATCAAATAAATGCTCGTGGCGTTCTGCATATTCCCAAAAGTCGTGTGGCGCCTTATGATGGCACATCATAAAAAATGGCCTTTTGTCTTTTGCAACTTTCTCTAAGTGTTCAACGGTCATGTCGGTAATTATATCGGTTACATAACCATCGTAGGTTTTGATACCTGTATCTTTTTCTTCAAACTCAGGATTTTGATATGTTCCCTGCCCATGCTCTCCACTTAATATTTTATACTCATCAAAACCTACCGGCGTTGAATGGAGGTGCCATTTTCCAAAGAGTGATGTATTATAACCATTATCTGAAAGAATTTTTGCTACATTTAAACTGTTTTCGCCATCATACACATCGCTTAATGTTCTTACACCGTTTTTATGCCCATATTGGCCAGTCATAATGGTAGCCCTTGCTGGCGTACAAATGGGATTTGTGCTAAAACAATTATCAAAACGCAGGCCATTGGTTGCAATACTGTCTAAAGAAGGAGTTTTAAACACCTCACTTAAAATTGAACCATAGCAACTAATCGCATTTGCTGCATGGTCATCAGACATAATAAAAAGTATATTTGGTTTTTTATCCATAATTCCTCATTAAAACAAAATCCCTCGCTAAATTCGAGGGATTGAAACATTACAATATTTCAATTTTTATGACAACTGGCATATCGTCAGCTTTAATTTTTGCAGCAATTTCTATTTCATTGCGGTATTCATACAAAGGTTTAACATTATGACCTAAAATTTCAATTGATTGAATAGCTGTTTTTAATTTTCCAGATGCTTTACCAACACTTCTGAGGTTCACTTTACCATCTTCTGGCCACTTCATAACATGAGCATACACAACGCCTGGTTTTGCTGTGTAACGAATATCTTTATCGGTAAAATCTGCCCTATCGGTATCGGTAAAATGTCCTTCAGGAACTTCTGTGGGACCTTCTCCAAATACTTTCCATGGAATGGTATCGTAAATGGCTTCTCCGTTTACTTTAAGCCAAGAACCTACAGCTCGTAAAAGATTTTTATCTTCTTCTGGAATAGTTCCATCAGACTTAGGCCCCACGTTTAAAAGCAATGCACCATTTTTCGATACTACATCAATAAGGTCACAAACAATTGAACGTGCTGTTTTGTATTCGTTACCTTCGGTGTAACACCATGAGTTTTTGGCAACAGATGTATCGTTTTGCCAAAACTCATGAGAAATGTCTGATAATTGTCCTCTTTCAATGTCTTTTACAACAGAACCATGTGCGTATGCATCAAATTTTGCATTTATTGCAACATCGAAGCCCCACTCTATTGAACGGTTATAATAGTAAGCAGCAAATTTTTTTAGATAAGGTTTAAACGCAATGTTTTGAATCCACCAATCAAAAAAAACAATTTTTGGCTGATATTTATCTACAATTTCGCATGTTCTTACTAGCCAGTCTTCAAGATATTCTTGGTTTGGCGAATTATCGTAGATACCGTTAGCATCATACATTGGTCCCACTGCAGGACCATAAAAATCTGCATATTCAGGGTCGTTTACATCAGAATCAAATTCTTTACCATGGCATAAAAACCACCAGTGCTCTGCCCTATGACTTGAAGCACAAATTTTCATTCCTTTTGCTTCTACGGCGGTTTTTATTTCACCCAGCACGTCTACTTTAGGTCCCATTTCTAATGAATTCCATTTAGATAAATCACTTGCATACATTTGAAAACCATCGTGGTGCTCTGCAACAGGCATTACAAACTTTGCCCCTGCTTCTTCAAATAAATCTGCCCATTCTTTTGCATTAAACTTTTTAGCTTCAAACATAGGAATAAAATCTTTATATCCAAATTTATTTAATGGGCCATATTTTTCTACATGGTAATTGTATTCAGGCGAATTTTGCCTGTATACATACCGTGGGTACCATTCGTTTCCAAATGCTGGCACAGAATAAATTCCCCAGTGGATAAAGATTCCAAACTTATCTTTTTTATACCATGTTGGAACGCCTTTTTCGCATAAAGACTCCCAAGTGTCTTTATACTGACCTTTTTCAATTACTTCATCAATTTGCGTTAAATATTCTGTTGTATTCATACATTACCCTCCATAAATTATATTATGCATTGTTAATTATTAATTGGAACATCTTTTTACTATGTTTATCCACAGATTACACAGATTACACAGATTTTTATTATAATTCGTTTAGATAATTAACAATTATTAAT
>CAZUPJ010000076.1:0-7432 GCA_964622185.1 uncultured Treponemataceae bacterium | reverse complement strand
TCTATACCGACTATATTATTTTTACGGCAGATCCAAGTATTCGCTATGCGGGAATCGCATTTGACTTTGAACAATACAAAGAAATTCATACTTTTAAACGCTTAGTTCGTCAAAATGAAGACAATACTAATACAGAAAGCCATGTATCATTTTACATTTTAGAAATACCACAAAACTCTCAAAGTATTTCATATCGACTTGTTATGGATGGCTTATGGTCGGTAGATCCTTTGAACTCAAAAACGGTGTATGACCCTAATATAAACTTACCAGTTTCAACGGTTGCTTTAAATAAGCCAGTAATTACTGAAACTAGAGTAAGTCCAAAAACAATTCAATTTATTTATAAGGGTGAAAGTGGGCAACGAATACGTCTTGCAGGAAATTTTACCAATTGGGATCCCTTTATATATGAATTACAAGAAACATCCTATGGTTTATACGAACTTGAACTTGCACTTCCAAAGGGCACATACTATTACATGTTCTACTCAGGAATAAATGCATTATTAGATGATGGAAATTCTGAAAGGGCGTATACTTCTGACGGGCGAGTAGCGTCTGTTGTTACATTACAATAAATGTAGCATTATGATATCTACTTTTGCCAATCTTTAATTATTTGAACTACACTCTCTCGCTCTTTTTTGGTAGCAAAAAATACTATCTTTGTACCACGCTTTTCTGTTACAATGGAAAGCGTATTGTCAACCTCTGTTTCATATTCCAAAGTGGGTAGTGCTACTATTTCATCTTTTAATATTTTCTGTCCATCAACAACAAGAGCCTTTTCATACAAGCCTGTTTTAATACGATGTAAAAACTCGCGCACTCCCATTTCCAAGGCAAGAAGTGCTGTTCCATGAAGTACAGAAGCAACAAAAATTGAAAAATCTCTAAAGTGAAGGACTGTAAGCATTACAATTGCAAGACTTATAGTAAGAATGTACAAGTTTGTTTTTGTTTTTGTAAGAGGTAAAAGCACGCTTCCTAGACCTTTAGAAAAAAGAGCCATTCTAACAGGTAGCGAAACCAACAACAAAACTGCAATTGCATAACTGGTGATGTGTACTATTGTCAAAATATCCATAAAAGTATACTATACTAAAAACAAAAAAAAGGAAACACTAAATTGAAAACTATCGAACATGTTTTAATTGCAGGGGCTGGTGCAATTGGTCTTATGGTTGCACACCAAATATATATACACAATCCTAAAGCAGTGAGTATTTTAGCCCGAGGTGAAAGGCTCGAACGATACAAAAACAATGGCCTTTGGGTAAACGATGAAAAAATAGACTTTCTTCTTGCAAATGCGGACTCAAATGCAAAGGATTCTGGTATAGAAACACAGACAGGATGCCCAGATTTAGTTATTATTGCATGCAAAAACCAGCATTTAGAAACTATCTTAAATGATTTACAAAACTACATTGGCAAGGAAACTCGTATTGTATCACTCTTAAATGGTATTTCAAGTGAAGAAATTATCGGAAAAATATATTCAAATACTCGCATTCCTTTAGCCATGATTTTGGGAACCGATGCTCAACATGGAAATGAACATTGCTATTATGGCCCAAAGGGAATTATCTACTTTGGCGAAAGCACCAATAAAAGTGTAGACGGCAAGCCAACAGAAGAATGCACAGAAGAAGTAAAAACTATTGCAACTTTTTTTGAACAAGCCAATATTGCATACAATGTACCTGAAAATATGCTTAGAATGCTTTGGTATAAATACATGGTAAATGTAGGCATAAATCAAGCTTCTGCCACGCTTAAACTCACCTATGCTCCGTTCCAAGAAAACGGGAAAAAAGAATTTGTGCAAGAAGCGAAAGAATTTATGGTTGCATTGCAAAAAGAGGTTATCGCAGTTTCTAAGTTCACTGGTGCAAATTTAGATGAAAGCGATCTAGACAAATGGTTTACCGTTTTAAATAGTTTAACACCCGATTCAAGAACTTCGATGTGTCAAGATGTTATTGCAGGCAGAAAAACCGAAGTAGAACTTTTTTCAAAAACACTTTCCGAGCTAGGGAAAAAATATGGGGTTCCAACACCTACAAACGATTTAGTGTATTTGCAGTTAAGGACAATAGAGCAAAGTTACGCTTGCTTATAATTATTTTTTGCAATACTCAGAGAAAAGATATTACAAAGAAGTACTACCTAAACCCGCTCTTTGCGGGTTTTAGTGTCTTACAAAAAGCTTTCCAAGGCACAAATTATTTCACGTTTTTCGCCTTCCATGGTAAGCGCTTCAGACTCTGCATAGGATGCAATACTGTCTCCTACATCATCTTTAAAACGGACAACATTATTTAAAATACTTGCGGCCTTTATACCCCTAATTGATGCAATAGTGAAAAGTGCGGCTGTTTCCATATCGGCTCCAAGTACGCCAAATTTTGACCAATAATCGCACACTTCTTGCTCATTGTCGATGTAAAAACTATCGTGACTTCTAACAATTCCTACATGATGTACATAACCTAGCTTTTTTGAAGACTCAATTATTGCGTGTAAAAGTTCATGATCTGCAACCGCTGGAAACTGGGGTGGAACATAGGCTTTTGACGCTCCATCATCTCGAACAGCAGAACTTGCAATAACTAAATCGCCAAGTTCTATTCCTTTTTGTAAAGCCCCGCAACTTCCAATTCGTATGATGGAAGTAACACCAATATTGTTTAATTCTTCAACAGCAATCCCCATTGAAGTGCCACCCATTCCGGTAGACATTGCAAGTACGGGAACACCTTTGTATGTACCTTTTACACTTTTATATTCCCTGTTAAATGCAAGGAACTCTACATTTTCTAAATGTTCTGCAATTCTGTCAACTCGAGCAGGGTCTCCCGGTAAAATTGCAAACGGGATGTTTAAATCACTTGAAAGTTGTATATGTGCTTGTTTCATACTGATATTATAAAACGAGTTTTGGTATTTTGCAAGAGCGTGTTTTCTTATATCAAAGTTATCCTAAAATTTTGCATGCACATGTATAACCTTGTTACTATTCAAGGCCTTCTTTTGCAATTCTTATACTTACAACTTTCAAAGATCGTGAGTTGCAACATAACCTTAAAGTTTTTTAATGTTATTCTCACATTAATTTAATGATTTTTATAGTTTCATCTTGTATACTAACAGCATGAAATTGATAAAGAGAATTGTTCTAATTACAATGTGTTTTATGCAAGTGTCCTTTGCAATGAGTCTTAGTATAGATGACTTACTACAAGGTTATGCTGAAAACAACGTGGAACTAAAAGAACTTAGTATTAACGTTCAACAACAAATGATTAATGCAAAAAAAACGGGTATAGAAAATGGTGTAAATATTGCCCTTTCTAGTGGAACCATGGAATTTGATTTTGAAAACAATGTTACCGTTACGCCTGAGCTACGGCTTGATTTTCCTTTTTTGAATAATACAAGTGTAACGGTACAAACACCCTTAGAGCTTGGAGACAATACAGAGCTTAGTGAAACAAGCGTGCAGTTAAGTACCGATATTATATCTAGCGATGCAAAGAATGTTTCACTTCAAATTGAACAAGCGAATCGCAATGTAGAACTTGCAAACAGGTCGCTTACAAATAAAGCGCTTTCGGTTGAAGAAAGTTTTTGGACCTCACTTCAATCCCTCTACACCCTTGAGTCTAATATACTAAAAGCCGAAGATGCCCTTATTGAAGAGCAAGTAGATTTTGAGCTTATTCAAGCACAAGGGTTTTCACCGCAATCTGCTTCATATAGAACACAAGAACTTTCGGTAAAAACAGCCGAAAGAACCGTTGAAGAAGCAAGAAGACTTTTTACGAGCGAGTTACAGCTATTTTTAGTTGACTGTGGCTATGCACCTACAGAGATTGATAATCTTCCTTCCCTACCCGCATCATTCGAAAACACAGAACTTTTGTCTATTCAAGATTTTGATTCTACCTTATTTGCAAGCCTTGAAGAATCCCTTTGGAATGCAGAATATAATAAAAAGCTTCGAAATGCTGACACAGACTTTAGTCTAAACGCAGAAGCTTCTTTTGAGCATGCAAAAGCAACAAGCGTAAAAGCAGAAGAAAATGCTCTTACAGCAGGATTGAATGCACAGTGGAACGGTTTAAACATGGGCGCAGGATTTTTGTTTCCTCTAGATGATAAGAAAAGCCTAAGCCTTACATTATCTCTTGCATGGGACATGAATACAACGCGTCTTTCATTACTAAGCGACGAAGAAAAAATGCACGAAGAAAATCTTGACGTACTTTCAATAGAAAAAGCTCAAAACTCATTTGAACAACAAGTGCAAACCTCTATTTCAGATGCCCTCGATTTAGAATGGGAAAGTGAAACAAACAAAGAAGAATTGGCACTGTACGAAGAATTGTATAACGATACACAAGGCTGGTATGAACAAGGAATTGTGTCCTCTCTTGATCTTTTACAAGCAAAAACAAACTACGAGCAAGCTGTGGCAACAAACAATGCAACACTCATAGACATGAGAATATATAACCTAAAACTACATCAACTATTTATAGAGGAATAATATGGCAAAGAAAAAATTACAAAAAAAACACATTATTGGTATAGGAATTATAGTAGCAGTTGTACTTGCACTTATCCTATGGAGCGTTTTACAAAGTTCGAATACTTCTTCATCTGTTGCAACATACACCGTACGCGAAGAAATATTTGAAAACATTATTGAAGTTTCGGGAACAGTACAAGCGGCAGAAAGTCAAACCTTGCAGATTGCGGGCGAAGGGACAGTTGAAGCTGTCTATGTTGAAGAAGGCGACTTTATAACAGAAGGGACTGTTTTACTTGAGCTTAATACGTCTCAAGCAGAATATAACCTTGCACAACTGGACTACAATCTAGACCAAAAACGCATAAACGGTTCTGCAAAAGAAATAGAGCTCATGGAAAAAGAGCGCGATATGCTACTTGACGATTTAGAAGACAGGCAAGTTATTGCAACCTTTGACGGAATTATTGCAGCCCTTGATGTTGCGGTAGGGGATGTTTTTGAAGCAAAAGATGAAGTTGGAACACTTATAAATCGTGAATACCTAACAGCAACAATTGAAGTGGTAGAAACCGATGTTGCGCGCCTTGCAATTGGACAAGAAGTTGTATTAACCTTCCCTGCCTACGCAGAAGATGTTACAGGACGAGTTGTTTCATGGCCTTCTGTTGCCCGTGTTACAAGTTCAGGTGCTACGGTAGTCGATGTAGAAATTAGAATTGATAATCCGCCAATAGAAATACTACCAAACTTTTCTTTTATTGGAGAAATTGTTATAAGCCCTGCAGAAACACTTTTATTGGTAGAACGCCAAGCTATAAAACGAGAAAACGGGCAAAGCTTTGTTGAAGTAATTCAATCAAACGGCTCTGCTATAAACACCGAAGTAACAGCAAGAATGTATAATGCTACCTATATGCAAATTACAGAAGGCTTACAAGCAGGAGACGAATTAAAAGCACAGGAAGTATCTGTATCGGGTGCAAATGCAGGTAGCGGTCTACAAGCCTTACGTGAAGCAAGCGGCACAACAGGTGCTCCTGCAGGAGCTCCACCCGGTGGCGGCGGTGGTGGTGGCGGAGGAGCAAGATGAGTATAATCCGCTTAGAAGATGTGTGGCGAATATACGCCATGGGTGACAATGAAGTGCAAGCATTAAGGGGTATAAGCTTTAGTGTTGAAAAAGGTGAGTTTGTTTCCATAATGGGGCCATCTGGTTCAGGTAAATCAACTTGCATGAATATGATAGGGTGCTTAGACAGCCCAACAAAGGGTACTGTTATTATTAATGGAGAAAAAACAAAAGAGTTAAGTGAAAAAGAGCTTGCACATCTTAGAAATAAAACAGTTGGCTTTGTATTTCAACAGTACAATCTTTTGTCTACTATGACGGTGCTTGAAAATGTGATGCTCCCCTTACGATACCAAGGTTTAGACATTGAAGACAGAAAAGTGCGAGCAATGGAAGTTCTTGAAAAAGTTGGTTTAGCCGATAGAATGGGGCACCGTCCAACCGAGCTTTCGGGTGGGCAAAAACAAAGAACGGCAATTGCACGAGCACTTGCAGCACGCCCCGAAATAATTTTAGCCGATGAGCCAACGGGAGCATTGGACTCAAAAACAGGTCTTTCTGTAATGAACTTATTTAGAGACATAAATAAAGATGGTACCACTGTCGTGCTCATTACCCACGACCCTGGAATTGGGCACAGTGCAAATAGGTGCATTCATATACTTGATGGAAACATTGCGTCTGATGAAAAAGCGAATGCAGAACTTGCAAGCCATTAGTGCTTGTAAAAAACAACGAAAAGGAAACATACAATGCTAGAAGACTTACTGAATGCATTTCAAAACTATAGGCTCAATAAAACAAGAACCGTTTTATCACTTTTAGGTGTAATTATAGGGGTTGCTGCCGTTATTGTCATTACCACATTGGGGCAAAGTGCAACAGCAAACATGGCTGCAACCTTTGGAGACGAAGGCTTAGATATTTTAGAAATTAGAAAGGGTATGGCAATTAGAGCATCTCGCGGTGCCATTGTACTCGATTTTAATGAATCCTTTAGAGAAGACATTTGGAATAACATAGAAAACCTAGATGCCGTCTATTTTGAAAACAGCTTAAGCTCAACACTTCGCTATGGTGTTACCGAGTACTCAGGGAGTGCTAAGGCTGTAGAAGATGGGTATCTAAGTGCAGTTGGAGCCGAACTTGCAGAAGGCGAATGGTTTAGCATTACCGATGACACGCTCGGTATGCAAAAAATTATTCTTGGCCACGATGTTGCAGATACTTTTTTTGGCGATGAAAGTGCTGTTGGAAAAGTTATTATGCTCGATGTTTCAAGTGGCAGCGCAAGCAATAAATTTTTTGGCTTTGAAGTAATTGGCGTACTTACCGACAAAGAAGGAAGTGGTTGGGAAGATTTTAATTCATCCTATTACATACCAAGGGGATTTTACGAAAAAAAAATTAACTCAAATGGGAATGCTGGCGGTGTAAAAGTTAAGGTAACAGACCAAGAGTATACAACAGAAGTATCTGAACAAATTGAAGCCTATGTAGAAAACCTCTATGAGAGTGAAGATGTTCTCTATGTATGGTCGATGGCGAGTATGCTCGAAGACTATAATGAGCTTATGACAACCATGAGCCTTTTACTTTCAAGCGTTGCAGCCATTTCCCTTTTAGTTGGAGGGATAGGCATAATGAATATTATGATTGTTACGGTAACAGAGCGCAAAAAAGAAATAGGTATTAGAAAAGCATTGGGTGCAACACCCTTCGCTATTCGAAGCCAGTTTTTGGTAGAATCTGCTGCAATTACCCTTATTGGAGGATCTCTTGGAATAATTCTTGGGCTTATCTTAAGTTTTATTGCAACA
>CAZUPJ010000075.1:5436-7436 GCA_964622185.1 uncultured Treponemataceae bacterium | reverse complement strand
CGCCATATAATTCTGCCATCATTTTTTGTGTTAGCCAAATGTTTTCGTCTTCATAACGCATTTCAAAACTGTTTTCTGAATTGCCTGTAGAAGCAATAAATGTGAGGTATTCTGCTGCAGAACTTCTAATAGTTGGTCTTTGTTCTTTACTTTTCATACTGTGTACCTCTAACAGTATAACACAAAATATGCAAAATTGCCACTTGAATTATAAGCCTTTGCTACGGAAAGAGGGGGTAGCCCAAGACGGCAAAGTTGGCTGGGGCGAGGGGGAGACTTCCCCCAACAAACTATTTACACTACGCTTTTTTCCCAATTTTCACCATAATTCTAAATAAGACTAATCCTATTATAAAAAATATTGAAAGAACTGCAACACCTAGTTGCTCTCGTCCTGTAATCATGGTAACAATTCCTATAGTAAATGTTCCTAAGAATGTAGCACCTTTTCCGCATATGTCCATAAAGCTAAAGTATTTTCCTGAGTCTTCTGCTGGAATTAACTTTGCAAAGTATGAGCGAGAGAGTGCTTGAATGGTTCCTTGAAAGAGACCCACGCTAATTGCTAACACCCAAAACTCGGTTGTGTTATCAAGGCCAATTGCGTATAGTGCAATAAAAAGGTAGGCAACAATACAAATGGTAAGAATTGTTTCTGGGTTTATTTTTGCCGTAATGCGCCCCAAAATGATTGCTGATGGAAAGGCAATTAATTGTGTTGCCAGGAGGGCAATAATTAGTTGGTTAGAGTCGAGTCCAAGGGCTGAACCGTAGGCTGTCGAAAGCGAAATAACGGTATACACGCCATCGATGTAGAAAAAGAATGCTAACAAAAAGAGGAGCATTTTTTTATCTTGTATAACCTTTTTAAATGTTTGTGCTATTTCAATAAATCCGTGAATAAATGGATTTCCCTTGTTTTCAATATAGGCTGTTTGTTTATAATCTTTTAAAATTGGAACTGAAAACAGTAGCCACCAAAGCATGTGGATTATTATAGCAAGTTGTATTGCTTGAATCATTCCAATACCGATGTTTTCGCCAAAGAGAATCAAGGCAATTCCAACAATAAACGGAATACAACTTCCAACATAGCCGTAGGCATATCCATACGACGAAACAACATCTAATCGGTCGCTTGTTGTAATTTCAGGTAGCATGGCATCTGAGAAAATAAAACTTAACTGGCAAGATGTTTTTGCAACTACAAATAACACAAGAAAGCTAAGCCATGTAGGCATAAAGCCCATAGTTATTCCAGATGCAACACCTACGAGAACACAGGCCAAGAATATTCGTTTATTCATATCTTTTCTGTCAGAAATGGCACCTAAAATGGGGCCTGTAAGCACAACAATTAGTGTTACAATGGAAGATGCAAAACTCCAGTAGGCAAGATATTCTACCGATGTTAAACCGCCTTCTTCTGCAAGGTAGTTAAAAAATATTGGAATAATTGCTGTAATAAGCAATACAAAGGCTGAGTTTGCAACATCGTACATTACCCACGATTTTTCAATTTTTGTTAGTTTAAACACTTTTACACTCCAAGTTTTTTTGTCATATAAATAGTATAAGTGATATGTATGGGTAACACAAGGAAAAAAATTAAAAAATAAAAAGAGTTTACAGGAATTTTACATAATTAATACATATACCAATAAACTTGCAAAAAATATTACAGTAAGCAAATTCATTGTGCCAAACTCTATTTCTGGATTATGGGCTTTATGAAAAAAGTCACTTTTTGAAATGACGAATTTGTAAAAAAGTATGGCAATTACTATGCTTGAAAGCCACTGAATTGCTTTTACAGAATAGCCTGCAACACTGATAGAATAGGCGTATCCAAGAGTAATTCTCATAAACTCTTCTCCAAAAATACCACTTAATAGACAACTTAGTGCTAAAATAAATAGTGCTACTACAGAAGGAATATCGTTTTTTACAAAATCTTTTTTTTCTGTTTTTCCAAAAAGCATTGAGCCAAATTTTACAAA
>CAZUPJ010000075.1:4071-5336 GCA_964622185.1 uncultured Treponemataceae bacterium | reverse complement strand
AAAAAAAGAAGCGATTTAAAAAAAGCATGATTTACAATGTGTAAAATTGCACCACTTAATGCATAGTCGTTCCCTAAGCTAATACCAATTAAAATAAGCCCCAATTGGGATATAGTATGGTATGCTAAAATAAGTTTAATGTCGGTTTGTAGAAGTGCAAACACAATGCCAATTATTCCAGTAGCAAAACCGATAACAAGAAAAAAAGCGTCTGCTTGAATGGCGGGTAAAAAAAGTTCACGCAATCTCATAAATAAATATATGCCACATTTTACATACACACCCGATAAGATGGCAGATACAACAGCGGGAGCACCCGGGGTACCATGCGCTTTTGGAAGCCATGAGTGAAGCGGCAAAAAAGCACATTTTAATGCAATGCCTGTAAATAAAAAGGCATAGGGTAGTGCGAGAGCTTTCGGATTTTCAATATTTTCTATTAGCGGTGCTAATTGTGACAAACTAAGCCTTCCAAATATTTTATATAGGTAACCGATTCCCATTAAGAAAAATAACATACCTACCATATTTGTTAAAAGGTATACAAGCCCATCATACAATGAGCGATTAGTGCGATTGTATAATATGAGCATTGAACAGAGTATAGCACTAATTTCAAGTACTAGGTAAATATTAAAAATATCGTCTGATAAAAAAGCTGTAAAAATAAGTGCTTGTAGTGAAAAGAGTAAAAAAACAAAAAGACCGTGTGTTGTTTCTCTAGTAAGCGTGTATAAAAATGAAATTGAAAATATAAATGAACTGAGTAGCACAAAAAGTGATGAAAGGTTATTTGCTGTTAAATGAATACCGAGGCTATCAAGAGAACCTGTGAAAAAGTGTATGTTGGTGCCTGAATTACGAACTTCAAAAAAAACATATACACTAATAGCAAACACAATACTTTGCAAAATTCCTGCTATAACACGCGTAATTTTAGTGTCGAGTAAATAGGTGAGTAGTGCAACTGGAATAGGTACAAAAATCAATAATGTTAATATCACTTACTTTTCCTCATGCCTTCGTGCTTTCAAAGCTTTTTTCCAGTTTGTTGTGCCATATTTATGGTATAACCCGATAAACATAGACATTGAAACAGCTGTTACCGCTATTCCTATTACAATGGTTGTAATCATTAATGCCTGAGGAACAGGATCTGCTGGATTAGTTAGATTTTCTCCAATAGGAGGTTGTGCGCCTGTTGTAAAATTTATGGAAAGAAAAAACAAAATAACACTTATTTCCATTATTCCTATTGAAATAAT
>CAZUPJ010000075.1:0-3971 GCA_964622185.1 uncultured Treponemataceae bacterium | reverse complement strand
AAATTGTAACTTCTGGAAATTCTTTTGAAACATCGTTACATACATCTTGCATAAAATAGCTGTCTTTTTCTCCAAACAGTATTAACGTATTATTCTGTAGCTCGTATCCAATATCATAATAATGCCCGTGTAATTCTTTTTGCGTTTTTACATGCACAAGGTTTGCTTCAAGTTCTTTTTTTACCGCACAACGATTTATGCATGCCCATAACTTTGTTTCCATTTTACTGTCTGATGGTAGTGCACAAACGGTGCACACCCTGTATTTTTGTGTTCCTGCAAGTAATATAATTGTTGAAAGCGTACTTCCTATAACGGCTTCTGCAAGTGCTACATCAGGAGCTGCTAAAAACATATACACAAGAGCTGCAATCATTGAACATGAACCTGATAATATAATTGCAATTCTGAGCTTGTGTGTAAATACAATAATAGCCGAAAGTATTACTAAAGAAATTAAAAGAGCATTATACAGTATTGTCATTGCTATGTTCCTCTTTTGAATTTTTGTGATAAAAAGCACTATAGGCTATTTTATTTGAAGTGATTGGATTTACCACAAGTGCAATAAATAGTACTAAAAGCACTTTTAATGTCATAATCGAAAAGCCTGTTTTAAGCATTATGCCTATTGAAAAGGTTAAAAATCCACAAGAATCAATTATGGAACAGAGTAGCAATTTTTGTTTAAAGTTTTTTGCACATAATATACAAATGCTTCCAGCTAAACATAAGAGAAGTCCAAAACCTATTAGTGTGTTTGCGACAACGTTCATATACATCCTTTAAAAATTTCCAAAACGTGAAATAAAAATTGCATAAAATTGTGTGCCAACAAACCCTACCAGTACAAATACTAATGCTACGTCTATGAAATACGCATTTTCTGTTACAACCGAAAAAAGTATGATTGCCATTGAAAAAAGAGACGTGAATACATTTGCCGCTAAAACTCTATCCCATAATGTGGGACCTTTTAATATTGATGCTATGAGAACTAAAAATATAATTGCAATAGTTGTAAAAAATATTGTATCAATCATGTTTGTGTTTTGTTCCACCTTTGCTTAATATTGCATCGAAGTTTTTAGCACCATCCATAGATTCTGGCTTTATTTTTAACACGTCTACAGATCCCGCCTTGCTTTTTACAGAAACTGTTCCAGGGGTGAGTGTAATTGCTTGGCAAATACAGAGGCGGTATACGCCACTATGCGTTTTTAGTGGAAGCGTTTCAATTGCAGTTGGAATTTTCCCTTTGCGTTTAATGTAGCAATGAAGAGTGCTAAAGGTACTTGCGTATATTGAAATAAGTACTGATAAACCAAATAAAAACACCCGTGGTACGCTTAATTCTATTTTTGATGGAACTTTAATTATAAGAATAACAAGAAGTGATGATAGGCTGCTTATTATGCCACAAAGGAAAATGCTTTCGGTTTTAAAGTCGCCTGCAACAATTATAGAAATGAGGAAAAAGAACATAGTGTAGCGCAAAAAAGTTCTAATAAAATTCATTGTATTTTCCGCCTACATTATACCACACAATTTTAAAACGGTGGATTTTTTTTATGCTTAAAAGCAAGAGAAAGGTCATTTTTTGTTACTTGACCACTACTTTATTTGTATGGTAAACTTTTCAGGACTGGATAACAGTACTACTCGTATTTATAAACGGATTTATAAATAGTTCAGGAGATAATTGATGAAGAAAAAATTATATATACTATGCATTGTGTTTTTAACAAGTACGCTGATTGCGCAAGATAATGAAGAATTAAAAAATAAAGATGCCGTTGATGAAACAGAATTTATTACATTTTCTGGTTTTTTTGGCGGAACAGCTGGCTTAGGGGTTGGAATGGTAGAACCAAGTAAAGGTTTTGACGACAAGAATGTTGATTTTATTATTGGTGCGGTTGCAACCAGTGCTTTAAATCTAACTATACAACCAAATAAAGATGCACGAATTGTAGGTAGCATTGAAGCAAATATTGATGATGAAAGTATTGCTTCCCCGTGGAAGGTCATTCAACTATCGGAACTATATTTAGAATATAATATGCTTGACAGTGCCTTTTATTCCTTTGGAATAATGGACATAACAGTTGCAAACGATTTTATAGATATAGACTCTGAAACAACCTTTTTGATAAAGCAACCACATACCTCAAATAATTTGCATATTTTTGTTCAAGCAGATAACGATACCATAGTTAATGGAGAATTTGACTACAGAAAACTATATGTTGGTACATGGATTGACATTGAAGCCGGACCTGCACTTTTTACCACAGGATTTACGTATAAAAAAAGAGATGACATGCAGTTTCAAGACCGCTTTGGAACTCTATTTAGTACGAAAATATCATTTTTCGGGGTAGGTGCCTATTCTGATGTGCATTATTTTGCATATCCTGAGCACTTTATGTATGGAGATCTTGGAATTTTCTACACAAGTGAAAAATTATTTTTTGGTGCAGAGTATAATGTTGAAGGTTACATTACAAAATATGATTACCTTAAGCAAGGGCTTGATGTAAATTTTAGATGGCTATCAATTTTTGATAAAAAAATTGATGTTTACCTTGCATCAAAGTTACGATTCGATAATCTTTCTGGCTTTGTTATTCCTGCCATTGCTGTAAGACCATTAAACTATGTTTCTATTTCTCTTTCTTTGCCATATATTTTTGGTGTTGAGGGTTTTACTCTGTATAATGATATGTTTGATGGCGACTATACCATAAAACTAGATACTGAACTATCTGCTTTACTATCTATTTCGGTTTATATTCCTTTTTAGTATTTTTTTGTGTTTTTGCACCAAAGTGCAGGATTGCTCTTGTTATGTTGCCATTAAAAGTAAAAGCATACACAGTGCACTTTATTCTCTTTGTGCTTTCAACATATGAGGTTGTAAATTGTTACATTTTTTTCGCTACTTGACCTCTACTTTATATGTATGGTATACTTTTTAAGTTACGTTTCTACTATAAAGGAAAAAAATGTATATTTTTTCATTGGCAATAAAAAATTTATTACGCAATAAACGAAAGACATTTGTTTTAGCATTGCTAATTACTATAGTGTCTTCACTTGTTTTTGTTGCGAATGCTATTTTTGAGCAAACAAATACTGGCTTACATTCTTTATTTTCAAATTATCTTACCGCAGATTTTATGATTAGTGAAAACTCTGAAAAAATTAATAGTATTTTCGGCTATGAAATGCCGTTAGTTGCAGAATACGAACCTGTTGAACAGCTTCAAGCATTTTTACCGTTATCAGAAAAACTATTACGCCATACAAACTCACTACAATATACACCCATAATAAGTGCGGCCGTTCGGTTAGAGTTTGGATCGATGTTATACAGCGTTCCTATTTTTGGTATTGATTCTCGTACTTATTTTGATGTGTTTCCAAATATTGACGTTTCGCAAGAAGGTTTAGACATGCTCACTGCTGGAAATGGGGGTGTGTTATTAAACAGTACTCTTAAAGAAATGTTTGAATCAGAACTAAAACGACCACTTGAAATAGGTGAAAATATCCAGCTAAGTGCATATACTGAGGGAAGTTTTAGAATACGGCAAGGAAAATATGCAGGTAGTTTCGATTACCCTTCCGATAGTGATCCGTTTAGCAGGATAATTTTAGCAGACCCTCAGCTAGTTCGAGAACTGTTACAATATACAAACGCTGTAGAACAGGAGCTTATTTTAGACGAAAGCGAAGATTTGCTATTTGACGATAATTTTGATGATTTGTTTTCAACATTTGAAGATGATTTTGAGGTTGTAGAAGAGGGTGAAGATATTTTTAGTAGTATTGACAGTTTTTTTGAAAACTCAGAAGATGATATAATAGACTATTCTTCCGTTATTACGTGGAGTTTTTTATTGGTACGTGCGAACGAAGATGTAAATAGATCAACAGTTGAAGATATTTTGCGAAATGATGTTCTT
>CAZUPJ010000074.1:0-7524 GCA_964622185.1 uncultured Treponemataceae bacterium | reverse complement strand
CTTCAACTGCAGAATGGCAAGAAAAAGGAACACCTTTAGCAGATGTTCGCATTCGTGAAGCTTTATTACGTGCTATCGATTTGGATGCAATTATTGCTGGAGTTTTTGAAGGGCAAGCTCAAAAAGCCATTAGTATGACATCTCCAGGTTCATGGTTAGCTTCAGGATTAACTGAATATAGCTATAATCCTGATATGGCAATGGATCTTCTTAAAGAAGCCGGCTGGCCAGAAGATTATGTTCTTGACGTTGTTTATTACTATTCAGACCAACAAACAGTTGACTTAATGGCAGTTATCCAACAATATTGGAGTGAAGTAGGTGTAAAAGCTCAGTTTAGAAAATTAGAAGGCGACCTCGCATCACAATTATGGGTACCACCTGCAGACAGAATGAATGGTCCATCTGAAATTAAATGGGATCTTGCATACGCAGCAGTAGCAGCTCTTGTTGAACATGAATTCTATGATCGTTTCTCAAGTACAGCAGGAAATAATTCAAGCTTACCGTATCAAGATGGTTTAGATGATATCATTAAAGCAGCTTCTTTAACTGCAAACGTTAAAGAACAACAAGAAGCATTCTATGATATTCAAAAAGTTATGAATGATAACCTTTATCAACTTCCTTTGTATCATCAATTAACATTCATCTATATCAACGACAATCTTGACATAGCAGGAAGTGCTCTTGGTAATGACCAATTTTCTTATGAAAAGAATATTTTAGATTGGAATACAACAAGAAGCGACAGAACGTTATATACCAACGGTGGTGCACAAGAATTCTTCCAACATCCATTTGTAAACCCAGGTTTGTTTATGTACCAAGAAGTTCTTTTTGACCGACTTATCAATGCAGATGAAAACTTAACACCAACAGATGGTATGCTTGCTGAATCATATAATGTATCTGCAGACGGTAAAACTATTTCATTTGAAATCAGAGATGGTGTAAAGTGGCATGATGGTAGAGATTTTACAGCAGAAGATGTAAAATTCACCTTTGAATACATGGCAAAAGTTCCTGGTATCAACAGTGTTGCTTCTGTAACTGTTAACTCAATTGAAAGTATCACCGTTAGTGGAAACACTGCAACATTTAACTTCAAAACACTTGATCCAAATGCACTTATGGTATTTTCACAATGGCCTATTTTACCAAAACACTTGCTAGAAAACTCAGATCCTGTAACTGCACAACAAGATCAATTCTGGCAAAACCCAATTGGAACTGGACCATTTATGATTGAAGAAATGGTTAGAAATAACTACACCGTTCTTGCCCGAAATGATGATTACTTTGTTGACGGTGACGGAAACATTGAAAAAATCTATATGTTCTCAAACGGCGAAAACGATGCTAACTTAGTAAGAAACGTAGAAGCTGGACAAATAGATTATGCTTGGAGTAAATCAACTGATGACTCAAAAGCTATCGGGAACATTGATTATATGGAAGTACATCCTGTAAACATTCGTTACACACGTTTGTTCTATGTAAATCAATACCCACATGAGGCTAATATTAAATAGTTTTTAATTTTGTTGATTTTGGTTACCGTGCTATGCACGGTAACCATTTATTTAAAAAAGGAAGAGATTATGTTTAATTACACTTTACGGTCTGTATTGATGTTTATTCCAATGGTAATAGTTATTAGCTTTTTAATATTTTTTGGAATGGATCTTATGCCAGGCGACGCAGTAGATTATATGTTAAGCCCTGATGCTTTAGCAAATATTTCACCAGCCGAACTAGATACACTTAGAGAGGCTTTAGGATTAAATGATCCCTTTTTGCTGCGATATGTAAAGTGGCTTTTTGGTTTATTTCAAGGTAATTTCGGTTACAGTTTACAAAGTGGTGTTCCCGTATCAGAACTTTTAAGCAGCACGCTTCCTGCAACTCTTCAATTATCGTTAGTTGCACTCTTACTTTCATCCGTATTCGGAAGTATTTTGGGTATGGTTAGTGCATTAAAAAAAGGTACCATTGTTGACAACGCATTAAGTGTTGCTGGTATGATTGGTGTTGCAATTCCACAATTTTTATTTGGTTTGATATGTATTGTTATCTTTGCCTTTAATTTAGAGTGGCTTCCTGCTGGTGGCCAATCTACCTATGGTGTGGATAGCTTTTTAGATAAATTACAATATATTATACTCCCCGGTGCAGTGTTAGCTTTGTCGCTTACTGCAGGCGTTATGCGATATTCTCGCTCAAGTATGCTCGATTCTCTTAATAAAGATTATATAAAAACAGCACGAAGTAAAGGTTTAGCTGAATGGCGCGTAAATCTTATTCATGGCTTTAGAGTTGCTATGACTCCAGTAGTAGTACTTATTGGTTTTAGACTTCCTATGCTTATAGGTGGAGCCGTTGTTGTTGAACAAATTTTTCAATGGCCTGGCGTTGGTATGCTTTTCGTTGCTGCTGTTCGTACTCAGAATACTCCAGTTGTTATGATGATTGCATTTTTTAGTGTTTTAGTTGTACTTGTTTCAAGCTTAATAGTTGATCTTTGTACAGCCTTACTCGACCCTCGGGTTAAGCTCGCATAAGGAGAATACTATGAGTTCAAAACAATTACAAAGAAAAATGGATAAAATACTGCGACTTGAAGAACAAGGCTTGCTAAAAGCTTCAAATAAAAGTCGATTTGTAAGAAAATTACTAGCAAACAAACTAGCCTTATTTGGTCTAATAGTATTTGCTGTAATTACTTTGTTGTGTACTTTTGCACCACTTTTTACAAGTTACACTGCTAGTAAAATTGATTTAATGCATCGCTTATCAGCCCCAGGCGGGGATCATTTATTTGGAACCGACAAAATTGGACGAGACATTTGGGCAAGAATTCTTTTTGGTGGAAGAATGTCAATTTTTATCGGGCTTGGTAGTGCAATTGGCACAACCTTAATTGGCGTTTCTCTTGGTGCCTATGGTGGTTATAAAGGCGGAAAATTTGATACCATATTATTAAAAATATCTGAGGTAATGATGTCATTTCCTCAAATAATATTGGTTTCAATACTTGTTGCAATGACAGGGCAAAGTATGTGGAATTTAATTTTCATTTTTATTGCTACTGGTTGGCCATCTATGTATCGTATGACTCGCTCTCAAATGCTTTCTATTCGTGAACAAGAATATGTACAAGCATTAAAGGCATTTGGTATTAGCGATATGGTAATAGCATTTAAACATATGTTACCCAATGCAATTGGACCCATTTTTGTAAATATAACCTTGTCTACTGCTATGTTTATTTTGCAGGAAGCATCACTAAGCTTTTTAGGATTGGGTGTACCATTAGAAATTGCAACTTGGGGAAATATATTAAACGCAGCACAAGATTTAACAATTTTGCGTGATGCATGGTGGATTTGGCTACCTGTTGGAAGTTTTATTACACTATTTGTTTTAGGTATAAATTTTATTGGTGATGGGCTTAGAGATTCTACAGACCCAACTATGGTAGGGTAGGTGAAATTATGAACGATGATATTTTATTAAGTGTAAAAGACTTGCACCTTAATTTTTATACAAATCAGCGATGTAATAAGGTATTAAATGGTATTTCTTTTGACATACGTAAAGGAAAAACTCTTTGCGTGGTTGGGGAATCAGGTTGCGGAAAATCAGTGACTGCAAGTGCAGTAATGCAATTATTACCAGATTTATCGAGAATTGAAAAAGGTTCTATTTCGTACTATAAAGATGGAACCGAAGAAATACGAATTGATAAACTTGAAAAAAATGGCAAAAAAATGCGCTCTCTTCGTGGTGAAGATATTGCAATTATTTTTCAAGACCCTATGACCGCGTTAAATCCTGTGTTTTCTGTTGGGTATCAAATTGGTGAAATGATAAAAACTCATACTCCATTGCGGTCAAAAGCTATGAGAGATAAATCAATTTCATTATTGGCAGATATGGGAATTTCAGCACCTGAGCAACGGGTAACTGAGTATCCCCATCAATATTCTGGCGGTATGAGACAAAGGGCTATGATTGCAATGGCTATGGCCTGTAAGCCAAAAATACTTATCGCCGATGAGCCTACAACTGCACTTGACGTAACTATTCAAGCACAAATATTTGAGCTTATGCTTGAACTAAAAGCAAAAGGGACTGCAATAATGCTTATCACACATGATATGGGTGTTGTAGCGGAACTTGCAGATGATGTAGCAGTTATGTATATGGGAAATATTATTGAATACGGTTCTGTTGAGGAAGTGTTGGGAAATCCTAAACATCCATATACAGAAGCTTTGCTTCGCTCAACACCTGTATTAGGGAGAGGGAAGAATCAAACATTAGAAGCTATACGAGGCACTACGCCAAATCCTTATGATCGGCCAAAAGGTTGTCAATTTTGTCCTCGCTGTGATGATTCTATTGACATATGTGAAAATGTTATGCCCGAAGAAATTACTTTGGACAATTCTCATATAGTTAGATGTTTTAAATATAAAAAGTAGGATACACATATGCAAGACAAAGAAGTATTATTAAAATTAAGAGGAGTACAAACGTATTTCCCAATAAAAAAAGGTGTTTTTAAACGTACGGTTGGTCATGTAAAGGCCGTAAATAATGTTGACTTAGATGTATATAAAGGTGAAATACTCGGAATAGTGGGGGAGTCTGGCTGCGGAAAAACTACTATTGGAAAGTCAATTTTGCAGCTTGTAAAACCAACTGGGGGCACAATAGAGTATTCATTTGATGATGGTGTAAAAGATTTATGCACCTTAGAAAAAAAAGAAATGGATGAAGCGAGAAAAAAACTTCAGATTGTTTTTCAAGACCCTTACTCTTCATTAAATCCTGCCTTCACTGTTTTTGGTTCTTTAGAAGAGCCACTAAAGAAAATTGGAATAAAAACAAAAGAAGAACGTATAAAATATGTGGGAGACCTTTTAGAAGCGGTAAATATGCCCCGCGAGTACATGATGCGCTACCCAAATGAGTTTTCGGGCGGGCAGAGACAAAGAATTGGTATTGCTCGTGCTTTAAGTGTAAATCCAGATTTAATAGTATGTGATGAAGCAGTATCTGCTCTTGATGTGTCAATCCAAGCACAAGTATTAAAGCTCTTAAAAGAACTTAAAGACGAAAGAAACTTAACATATCTTTTTATTACGCATAACTTGTCTGTTGTTGAATATATTAGTGATAGAATAGCTGTTATGTATTTAGGAAAGATTGTAGAATTAGCAGACACGGAATCACTCTTCAAAAATACATTACATCCGTATACACAAGCATTGCTTTCTGCAATTCCAATTGCAGACATTAAGCAAAAGAAAAAGCGTATACCGTTGCAAGGCGATGTTCCAAGTCCTGCAAAGCCACCCTCAGGTTGCACTTTCCACCCAAGATGTCCAAACTGTCAAGAACGTTGCAAAACAGAAGAGCCATCATTAAGAGAGTTGACTATTGATGGAAAACCATATTTTGTTTCATGCCACTTTGCAGAGCAAAAATAATACAAGTTTTTTTAATAAAGTTAAAAAAAAGACTTGACAACTCAACGGGCTGGGCTTATAATTTAGTATTGGTTTGTAGTACAAACTACATAAAAATCTTTTCGGAGGAAACGTATGAAAAAAATTGCATTACTCGCAGTTGTTGTTCTTCTTGCTTGCAGTTTAGTGTTTGCAGGTGGTTCAAAAGAAGAAGAAGGTGTTACCACAATTACTTGGTGGGCATTCCCAACTTTTAATTCAGACAGTGGATCAGGTGTTTATGAAGAAGAACTCGCTGAACAATTTATGGCTGAAAATCCAGACATTAAAATTAATGTTGAAATGATTGACTTTGCAAGTGGACCTGCAAAAATCACAACTGCTATTCAAGGTGGAACAGCTCCTGACATCATTTTTGATGCTCCTGGGCGCATTGTTGAATGGGGTAAAGCAGGATATCTTGCACCACTCGATGACGTTGTGGCTTCAAGTGGATTAGAAGCAGACATTACAAATGAAGCTATTTTGCAAGCTAGTGGCGACGGCGAAAATATTTGGATGTACCCATTAAGTGCTGCAGCGTTTACAATGGTTGTAAATAAAACAGCATTAGAAGATGCCGGTCTTTACAATGAATTTATGAGTATTGTAGATATGGAAGGCGACAGAACTTGGAAAACAGCAGACTTTATTGAACTTTCTAAAAAAATGGCAGATAAAGGCTATCTTGGTGTAGAAATTTTCTCAAAAAGCCAAGGTGGAGACCAAGGAACAAGAGCATTTATTCCTAACTTAGGTGGTGCAAATCTTACAAACGCAGCAGTTACAGAATATACAATGGATACACCTGAAGGTATTGAAGCTTTTGAAATTGTAGAACAAGGTTTAAAAGAAGGTTGGTTAGCACCTGGTATTTCATCTGATGGCGGACAATCAATTACTAACTTTACAACTCCTATCAACTCAACATTCTGGGCAATGTCACTTTGGGGACCTGGGCTACAAAAACAACGCGAAAAAGAATTAATGGCTTCTGGCATTGAATCTATTGCTATGCCTTTCCCATCACCTAACGGAACAGACACAACACTAGAATATCTATTAAATGGTTTCTGTGTATTTGACAATGAAGATGCTGAAAAAATAGCTGCATCTAAAAAGTTTATTGAATGGCTCTGCGATGATGAAAGTGTTGGACCTCAAAATGTTTTAGCAACAAGCGTATTCCCAGTTAGAAAATCTTTTGGCAACTTGTATGCAGGAGATGCAGATATGGAATTCTATGCTTCATTAGATAAGTATTTTATACCATATTACAACACTATTGATGGTTATGCTGCAATGAGACCACTTTGGTTTGGAACACTCCAAGAACTAACAAATGGTGAAATTACTGGTGAAGAAGCAGCTAGAAAATTCACTGATGGTGCTAACGGCACTCTCTAGTATGTAGTGGAAATCTCTAAAAACTCTGTTAGCTTTCAGAGGTTTCCGACGATTTTTCAGTATAAATATGTATAATACTATGATTTATCCTGAAAACATCGCAAGTAAATCTAAGGTACACTTCAAATAACTGAAGTTTTTTGAAGTTCCCTAGTATAAAAAGGGTAGGCACTTGCCACCCTTTTTATTTAGAGTGGAGGCAGATTTGTGTTGAATGTTAAACAGGGGTGGTATCAGAAATTAAGTTCATCAGGAAAAGAAACTTTTGTTTCTTACCTTTTTCTTGTACCAAGTTTATTTTTCTTTATTATATTTATTTTGATTCCTATGGGAATGGGAATTTTTACCAGTTTTTTTGATTATACTAACACAACATTTGAATTTAATGGATTAGGAAACTATATTCGTCTTTTTGACGAAAATGAATATTATTTACGTGCATTAAAAAATACTATTGTACTTGTTGTGGTTGCGGTACCAATTATTGTACTTTTTTCACTTTTTGCAGGATATGTATTGTATTACAGAAAGCCTTTTACACGGGCTACTTTTAGAGCAATTTTCTATTTGCCTGTCGTAACGGGAAGCGTTGCTGTTG
>CAZUPJ010000073.1:0-7529 GCA_964622185.1 uncultured Treponemataceae bacterium | reverse complement strand
AATTCTTGAAGTAACCATACTATAATTACCAGTAAGATAAGCTTTTTGTAATAAACGTTCAATCTCACCGTCACTTATTGGCATTTCTTTTATTTTTTCAAAGTCACTGCGTATTTCCGTTTCATCAAAGGGAAAGGCATTTGTTATTTCAATGTCATCAACCATTATATATGGCAAATCTGAGTACGACACAGAATCTCTATAAAAAAATTCCTCAGTGTCATCCAGCAAAGCAATTTTATCTGAATGTATGCTATTTTCTGCATCATTAGAACTACCTACACTATCAGGAAAAATTCTTGACCGAATATCAAGTAAAACATGTCGATATTTTTCTGCTTCCTTTTGCCCTTTTTCATAAATTTCCTTTGCCAAAGCATAGTCTGTTGCACCGAACTCAGTTAAATCGGGAAAAAGAACAACATCTGCATATTGATACTCTTCTGATGTAACAGCCTCTTGTATTATAACGAGTACTTGATTTACCACTTCTACTGGATTTGAATTAAAAACACTACCCTCTTCAGGCATTTTATCAGAAATTTCAACTGCTATAACGATGTCATACCCCATATTGCGCACTGCTTCTATGGGTAAAGTATTTTTTATAAAACCATCAAGATAATAATTCCCATCAATGGGAAATGGTTCAAACACCCCAGGCAGTGTCATACTTGCACGCATAGCTTCGGCTAAATCCCCTTGCTCAAATATAGTATACTCTCCTGTAAGTAAATTAACACCACTTGCCCGAAAGGGGATAGGAAGATCATTAAAGTCAATATATGAAGGAATTTTAGCTGTAAGAGATTTTAATTTACTATAAACGTATTGCCCTGTTAAAAGGCCACCCCCTAAATTCAATGACAAATCACCACTAAGCTGAATGTTCAAAAGATTAGCAGTTGAACTGTGAGAGCCAAGTGCAGGAGTAAATAAATGTGTCGTATTATCTAGAAGTAACTCTGTCCAGTCAATTTGCAATGCAGCTTCAGCAAGTTCTTTACCCGAATAACCTGCACTATAAAGCCCCCCTACAATTGCACCTGAACTTGTACCTAATACTAAATCTATAGGAATATCTAATTCTTCAAAAAGCTCAAGTATTGGGATGTGGGCAAATCCTCTAGGACCTGCTCCAGAAAGAACAAGTGCAACCGAAGGGCGCTCATATTCTACATTTTCACCTGACGATGCAATTTGAACATCAGTTTGCCCCCATATACTTAAAGCACACACAAAAACTACTAATACAAATGCGATTAAACTTTTCATATTGTAATTATATACCCTAAAATACGATATTCGCAAGTGCTCTTAAATAAATTTTCATCATTGTCGAACAATTAATCGTTACTTTTTTACATATTCCTTTGTCGAATTTTCTTTTCCTGGGCTTAAATTACTTGTGGCTACAATGATCCAGTCATCTTTTGAGTTTGCAAAAGTTCGTTGCCCTTGTTCAAACAACAGTACTATGTCGGCAATGTTCTGACGGCAAAAAGTGCGTGTTCCAGTTATGTACTCTATATTTGCAGCTTGAGAAACATCAACACCGCCTTCCCATAAAGAGGCACTATGGGCTTCTTCTGCAAATGCAAAGATTGAATCCTTTGGCCACTCGGTTTTATTCCCGTCAGTATATACAACAGCATCCAACAAAGACCCATTTAAACGTTCTCGCAGTAATAAAACATCATTTTTAGAAAAGCGCGTATCTGTCCCAGAGATCCATAAGTCTCTTCCCTCTGAACTTGATTGTTTTGTATTTGAAAGAGTTACATCACTACCCAATTCGTTAACTGCTCCTTCTTCTACCGTTCTCATATGAAGAACTACGTATTCTCCTTTTTTAACTTCTACTGATGGGAAAATAAAATCTTTGTCAACACCATCGCTTGCACTATGCAAAATAACGCCTGCCAAATTGCCGTCTTCTAAAACATACAACTCGACAAATTCAGTTCTAGGTTTTGAGTATTCGGTACTTACTTCTGAAAAAATCATTTTGGGAACTCTTGAATTGTACCCAGAAAACCCAATTGAAAAAGACAAAGTACTTCCAATTTCATCTTTTACGGTTCCAGAAAGAATATATTTTGTGTCTGCTGACAAGTTTTTTGAAAATGTTAATATATATTCAAAGCTACTTTCATCTTCAGAAGCAGCATTCAACTGTACATTAACAGTATCCACAAGTGCAGAGTCCACCGATTCAGAAGCAGTTTCTGCACTATCAACAACTTTTTGCAGCTCGTAATACTCTAACTTTGGAAACTCAACATTCCGAGAAAAATTGATTTTCGCCTGCGTTTCGCTTTCTAAAATAAAGTCATCTAGAATAGGAGAACTGTAGTCTCCAGACAGCAAGGTAAATCCTTCAGTTGTAAAAGTGCAAGAACCTGCAGTTAAAAAAAAGCAAATTCCCAAAACTAGGGCAATACTTACAAACAAAGGAAACGGAATAATTTTTTTTTGTTTCATATTTTCTCCTACTATAGTTATAGTCAATATGGGTTGTGTTTCATAAATATTTTAGAAAAAAACTGACTTTTTTTTTCTTTTTTTGTATACTGTAGACATGAATTTTACAATAAAGACACTTTCTCTTTATAGAGACCTTTGTTACACTGCAAGAAAAGATATTGAAATTATTAAAACAGAATCTCTATGGAGTTTTACAACAGGAATAAAACAAAACGAAATGGAGCCAAAAAAAGACTTATTTTTGCTAAACGGTCAATTTTTAGGATATGCAATAAAGGCAAAAGAAGTGCAACCTAAGAATACTGATAATGCTATTCATGCAGGAAAGTATCTTTTTTTACAAGGACTTATTGAAAATGAAAATGTAGACAATTCGGCAATTCTGACAGAGGCGGCGGAAGCTCTCTACCTTGAAGGGTTATGGCTTGAAAAAGAAGTAAAAAACAACAGTATTTTTGTGCGATACTTAGAAGAAGATGGTAAAAATGTATTTCAACTATTCAGAGAAATTAATGATGCATAAAAAAAAGCACCACATAAGTGGTACTTTTTAAATTAAGAAAATTATTTAGAAAATGCGTCAACCTCAAGGGTTTCAACCATATATCTTACCGAATTCCCAGAACTCGTTGCTACTGTTTTTTCAACGATAAATATAAAGCTTTCTCCATCGGGAGATTTCATTATTTTTTCGATGCTATATCCAACAACACCTCGTCGTTTTATATCAGGATTTCCGATAACTTGTTTACCTATTAAACTCCCAACTTCATCATGTTTTTCTACAGTAATAAAAAAAGATGACGTAGATGAAGGTGTATTTCCTGAATACCACGGTGTAAGAGTTATAGCATATGATTGTGTTCCACTTATTGTTGAACTTTCAAAATCTTGAATGGAAATTTTTCCATTTACTGTTTTTGACCCATTATTTAAATACAAAATATTTTCAATACCAACAGTTTCTAAACCAAGACTATCAAAATATTTTGTATTAGCACTTCGCAAATTAGTATATAAGGTATGTCCATTTTTTCCTCGAGTACTTGAACTTGCAGGAGTATCAAATAACCCTTCGCCTACATAGTCATTTGCAGCAATATCTACAGTGTAGATTTCAGCATACCCCTGTGCAGTTTTATCAATAGTACCATATTGAGCAAAAACATAGTATTCGCCGTTTGCAGAAAAACCTTCATCTACAAAGACTGCAACATCACCTGCAAACATACATGCACTTACTATTAAGAGCACACAATACACTGTTATTTTCTTTATCATAAATCCTCCCATAAAGAGCAACCGAAAAATATTCTATTATTCTTATCGGTTTTTTTATCGAACGTCTTTACATAAATTTATTATAAGAGTATGCTATATATATGACACTTTCAACTCAAAACAAATTATTATTACGTTTTTCAGCTTTTAGTGCACTTGTTTGTATAAGCCTCATTACAGGCATAGTTTTTTACTTTATAAACACCGATACCATACAGCCCGCATCGTCTTTTTTTGCATTTTTCACAATGCAAAATTCATTAGCAACTATATTTTCTTTATTGCTTTTTTCTGCATATGTTCCAATTGCAGGATTTACTCTCTATTCAACCTTTGAAAAAACAAAATCTGCAGAAATGCTGTACTATACGGCAATGCTTATAGGCTTCTTTTCAGAATCTATTAGGCTGTGTATTCCTATTTTTTCCCTTGCCAGAGGATACACTCTTTTCTTAGATACCATTTGTAGGCTCGCCTTTTTTGGGCAAATGCAAATAATTCTTGCCATTCTTGTTCAAGCAGTTTTAGCTCAAAACGAGTCAAGAGACTCTGATAAGTTTATGGGACTTATTTCTGTTATAGCACTCAGTTTTTCAATTATTATCCCAGTAGAAACAACAGATATTGCTCAAAGCTTTTCAGCACAATATGGATTTGCGGTACAGTTTAAAACAATGAGATTAATTTTTATCAGTATTGCATTTTTTTCAATGTATATTTCCCCAAATGGGAAAAAATTTCCTGCATATAAAAAAGCTTCGTTTGCTTTTTTAATTATGTGTATAGGATATTTTATTCTTTTAGATGCACGTATACTATTGTTTTTTATTATAGGTGCTATATTTCTGATTGCAGGAACATCGATATATTTAAAACAGTTACATAAGTACTATATGTGGAAGTAATAATTGTACAAAAAAGCCTATACCTATAGGAATTATTACATTATCAAAATCTTTTATTGGGAGTGCTTCAATAACAGCTCCAACAAACGCAACTAACAATGAAAACAAAGCATTTTTTGTAACACAAAAAGTTGAAACAAAGATAGCACAGTAGCAGGTAATACTACCTTCAAAGGTTTTTCCTTTGCCAAAAGGAATCTTATTTTTCCCAAATAGCATACCCGCTAAACTCGCTAAGCCATCACCAAAGGCTAAGGCATAGATTGCTATTGAAGCTGTTATTTCGTCAAATAATATTGCACTTGTAAGCACTCCCAATGCCAAAGTAACGGGGCCTAGCACAAATTTATTTTCATCGCGCTTTCTCGAAGCAGCTTCTGTTAGTAGAGATAAAAAAATAATGTGCTTCCCTTTTATACGCAAAAACTCAGCTATGCAATATACTACTAAAACGCCTGCAAGACCCCACAAAACAATTAATCGAAAATGCTCTAATAAGAAGGGGACAAAGGCAGATGCAAGATGTATAGATTTTCTTACAATTTCTTTTTTGAGACTATTTACTTCTTTTCGAATAACAATTCCGGATTTATCTACATGGTCGTTATGGTTCATTGTTCCTCTATTCTAGCGAAGTTTGAGTAAGCCCTTCTTCTCCATATAGCGTTCTTGGAATTGAAGCATAAATTGCTGGTGAAAAATCACTGATAGGATATAATAAATACCTAATATTTTGCTCTGCAAGGTTACTACCTTCTAAGCGTATCATGGTTTCTTGATTTCTTGTTAAACTATCCCACGCCCTTAGCGATTCGGTAAAATGCCCCATGGCTTCTGCTTGCAAGGCTGTATTTCCCGTTCGATCAGCTAATCGTGCCAACGTAACGCCAAGGTTATTTGTGGTTTTTAAATACAAGTCAACAATTACTGCATGGTCTGCCTGCACTTGAGGGAATAATACACCATAGCGATCTCTGTCCCCGTTAAGTATTCCAAGTAATCGCTCATAATGAGATGCTGCAGCAGAATCATCGTTGCGAATTGAAAGCACATTCCCTAGTGATAATAAAACATTCCTGTCTGCAGAAATTTCGGTTGCTGTTCTAACAAAGGAATTCAATGCTGCTGAAAAATTTTCGTTGTCATATTGAATATACCCTATCTTATAACGAATAGAAGCGGTATCATTGTAATTTTCAATTGCATGCATGTAGTTTTCAAGTGCAACTTGTAAATCGCCTGAGATAAAGTAATCTAAATCGCCCATATTGCTGTACAATATTCCAACATTTGTGTTTCCAATAAGTCCTGTCGTTTGTTGAGCCCTTTCAAACAAACGAATACCAGCGGCAAATTCCTCTTCAGCTAAAAGATATTCTTCCTGTGCAGTATATATTTCACCTAAAAGTCTATAAGAGTCAACATGTTTTAATGTACGTTCATGTGTTTGCCTTGTTGCAATTTCAAAGTTTATTATTGCATTATTTAATGCAACAATTGCTTGCGATGGATTATTAGTATACACAAAATAACGTGCAAAATTGTAATGTGCTTCAGGAATTGTTTCATCAGTCTCAACTGCCAATTCTAATACATCACGTAAGTTTTCAATACTTCCACGTAAATATTCGTCAGATGGGGGAAGATAACCGTAACGTTTTTCTAATAGATAGCCACCAAGTTCAACTAAATCTGAAGCTCCAAGAGGCACTTTCTTAGTACTAAAGAAGTATGATTTTAGTGTTAATACTTCACGCAAGTTGTCAGTTCTGATAAAATAACGTAACATTCTTGATAAATACAAATCAGTTTGTCCGTACAAGTCCATAATAGTTGAATATTGTAAGCGTGCTTGCTCAAACCTATCGTCTCTTTCTGGTCCTTTTGGTAATGACGTAGCCCAATCTAAATAAATATCTCCAAGCAAAAGCATGGCTTCTTCGTCATTTATGTAATTATCTAAAACATATCGACGCGTAATTTCTGCAGCCCGTTCATAATTTGCTAGATCGTCTAATTCCATTCGGGCATATTCAAGGGCTGCTTCTTTATCATAATCAAAGCGCATAACAATTTGGTTATACATATTTCGAGCTCGTTCATACTGATTTTTTTCTCTATACCCCTGAGCATATTTAAAGAACCAACTCTTCTTTACCCTATACGATAGGGCTTCATTAAACTTTATTTCGGATTGGGCGTATAAATCATTTTCAATTAGTGCGTACCCTTCGTTATAGAGCATTTCAGCACGTATAGGGCGATAAATAAATGTTGCTCCAAAATAAAATAAAATATATAAAACAGCACCCAAAATAAGTGTGGCAATTGCACCGGGAATAATACGATTTTTTAGCTGATATTCCAGTGACAATTTATACGCTTCATATTGTTCTACCGTGCGCCTTTCATAATTTAAAGGTACATCAATAGTTATATCAAGCATTTTTTCTAAGTGTGTTGCTATTTTTCGTGCTGAAAGTTTTTTTACTATTTTAAACAACACTTCCATTACGGCGGTATCAGTAAATTCGTTACTGACAATAACCTTGTCAATGGCAAGACGTACATTTAGAGGATACGATTTTAAATTTGTTTTAAATAATTCGTATTCGGCATCGGTTAGATGAACACGTTCTTTGTTTTCATCTTCCTTTTTTTTCATTAGTCCGAGTGGTGATTTTTTAGAATCGGAAGCTTCTGCGTCTGAAAATCCAGGGATTTCAAAATTACTGTCGTCAAAACCGCCGTCATCAAAGTCGCCTGAAAAAGAGGTATCTTCGGCATCAAAGTCTTCCATCCCAGAAGTGTCAAATCCACCATCTAAATCAAGATCAAAATCGCTTGTCCCAGAAG
>CAZUPJ010000072.1:0-7613 GCA_964622185.1 uncultured Treponemataceae bacterium | reverse complement strand
GAAAGCCAGATGGATGCACACAGTCCATTCCATATTTATCTGCAAAATTGAGCATTGCCTCTACTTGTCTATTTGGGTTGAGGCAATACTCACTAAACGGAACTCCTGTTAGAGTTGCCGCATACTGCATTACTAACGGGTGAAAAGGTATCCTATCAACCTCTTTACCCTCAATAAAACGAATTGTTCTTTCTTTTGCTGTTAGTTCCATTTTATTTCCTTGTTAACAATTTTGTATAATAATTTTTGCTATCTCATTTGCGAATATCACACTGCCTTGATGTGAAAAATGCATAAAATCAATATCATTTGCTATTATTTTTTCATTACAATCCCAAAACAAACATTGTTTTTGAACTGCCTTTTTTTGATACAATGATGGAAGTTTTACAGATTTTTCGACACATCCAGCACCCATTTCTCCTGCAAACATAGCTGAGTAGCAACCTTCTCGAATATGTACTGGTGCTACAATTAGAATTTTGCTTTCTTTTCTCCATACACTGAGGATTTTTGCTTTGTCAATAAGCCTATCAAGTCCATCTGCAATATTTTCAGGACTTGCACTGTAACGTTGTTTACAGTCATTTGTTCCTAACATTATTATTAAAAGGTCTATAGGATTATGTGATTCAAGAATTGTTGAAAAATGATACAATCCATTTAACCCTTCATGCAAGGGATCTTCAAAGACAGTTGTTCTTCCACAAAGCCCTTCCTCTTGAACAATGTAGTCGCAGCCCAATTTTTCTTGTAAAATGGCTGTCCAACGTTCTTCGTCATTGAATCGTTGTTGGGTTCTTATGTCAAATCCCCATGTGTTTGAATCTCCATAACATACAATACGCTTTTTGTTACCCACACTACACCCCCTTGTTGTCATAAGGAAAAGAAATTGCAGCTTCTGTAAGTGCAAGAATATTTTTAGGTGGTGAGTGCCGCGGGACTTCGCATGCACTACTTAAAATAAATCCGCCTTGACGTCCAAATAGCTTTATAAGTTCATATGACTCTTGGCGTACTTGCTCTGGTGTACCATTTAGTATACTGTCTATTGTGTGGATATTTCCCTCTATACAACAGCGTCCCTGCGCTAGCTCTTTCATTTTTTTCATAGACATGAGGCTATCAATTTCAATGCAGTCTGCTTCTGTTTCAATTAATAGCTCTGCTATATGATTTGTGTCCCCGCAGACATGGTAGAAGACAGGAAGACCTGTCTTCTTTAATTCTTTTATTGCACGCTGTGCAAAGGGTAATGAAAACTCTTCATAAGCTTGGGCATTAAGCAAACTACTAACTGAGTCTCCAAATGCAATTCCATGTGCACCTGCGTTTGCAGCAGCTTTACCATATGCTATTATAGCATCTGTACATAATTCAAGTAATTCTTTTACAAAACTTGGATTGTCATACATATCGAGCATAATATTTTGTGGGCCACGTAAGCTGGCAGCAGCAGAAAAGGGAGCAGAATCAATGTTTGTTTTTACAAAAACATCATTACCTAACTTTTCTCTACAAATTCGTGTTGCTTCTAGTATTACAGGGATTCTACCATTATTTGTAGAAAAAAGAATCAGGTTATTAAGACTTGTATCTTCTAACGGGTGCTCTAATAACTGAGGTGGCTCGTCTTCTGGAAAGTGCATTTTTCCACCGAAGGCTTCTGCTAGTATATAGTTATCTGTACTTACATACACTGCATCGTATCCGTAGAATTTTTGTCCATTGAGTACTATCTTTGCCATTTCCTCTGCATCTGTTGAGTATTTTCCGTGCTTTCCTCCTGCTATTTCAATGAGATTTTGAATCATTTCTGGGATAACAGGAACACGGTCTACTTCTTTGCCATTAATAGCATTAAGTATTCTTTCTACGCTTGTCATTTATTATCCTTTTACAGCACCCATTGCGAGTCCGTTTACAAAGTCACGTTGTACGAACCAAACGAGTATTACTACAGGGATAAGTGTTATTAGTGCAGTAGCTGCCATAGGACCCCATGCAAGACCTCTGTCTGTAATGAATCCTGCAATAATTACTGGGAGCGTTTTTGCATTTTTGATACTTAAAATTACGGCAAATAAAAATTCATTCCATGTAGCAACAAATGTAAGTATTGCTGAAGCAACTAAGCCGGGTTTTGTGATAGGCATGATGATTACAAAGAAGCGTTTTGTAAAACTGCATCCATCCATCATTGCAGACTCTTCCAATGCATGAGGTAATTGCTCAAAAAATCCCATCATTAACCAAATAACAAGTGGCAGGTTAAAGCTTGTATTCATTATGATTAAAGCTAAATGGGTATCCATTAATCCTAGCCTTCTCATTACAAGGTATACTGGTATAGCTGTTGCAATAGCCGGGTACATTTTTTGTACTAAAAACCAAAGACCAAAAAAACTACGTATCCCTTTTCTTAGTGATCCTCGAGATACTGCATATGCAGACATGCTTCCTATTAAAACAGTAATTCCTGTTGTGAATAGAGAGATAATCATAGTATTTAGTAGGTACTCAAGTGATTTATCGCGAGTAAAAATTTCTACAAAACTATCTAAGGTGAATTTTGTAGGAAAAAGAACTGGCGGATAAGCAAGATACTCTTGGCTTAACTTAAAAGCACTTGTTGCTAACCAGTATAATGGAAAAGCAACTATAAACACGCTCAAAAAAATTAATATATATTTTATAGGACGCCCTGCAAAATTTGAAAGTACAGAATCAATAGAAGTAAAATCCTTTTTTATTTTCTTTACCATACACTTTCCTCCTCTTTTTTACGCCATTTCAAGAATAATGAAGTTGTTAACGTCATAACAAGTACGAATACAATTGCTAATGAAGCTGCATATCCAACATCAAAAAATTTCAAGCCTTGCTTGTATATGTAATTTGGTAGCATTTCTGTTGCGCTTCCTGGACCTCCATTTGTCATTACATATACAGTATCGAAAACCTTAAAAGCATCTATAAAACGAATCATTAATACCACTACTAAAACTGGTTTTATTAGTGGAAGTACAATTTTTCTAAAAATTTGCCATGGTGTTGCACCATCGACTAAAGCTGCTTGTATGCAGTCTAAAGGAAGAGCTTTAAGCCCTGCAGCACATATTACTGTTACCCAAGGTGTGTATTGCCATACATTTACCATAATTACGCTCAACATAGCAGTAGCTGGCGTTCCGAGCCAAATAATTTTTTCTACACCAAAAAAGCTAAGCACATAATTAATAAGTCCCGTTGATGGGTCTAAGAGCATTCTCCATAATGTACCAATAGCTACAGGAGCCATTATCATAGGAATCATAAAAATTGAAGTAACGCCCCTTGCCCATTTTTTATCAGAGCAAATAACCATGGCTACCATCAATCCTAGTATTACTTCAAGGGCAACGGAAGCAAAAGCAAAAAAGATGGTGTTTCCTGTACTAGTTTGCAATAGTTCATCGCTAAACATTCGTATATAATTATCAAACCCTATGAACTCTGGAGCTCTGTTCGGTAAATTCAATTTTATTTTAAAAAAGCTTAAATATAATGAATATAATAGTGGGAAAAGTGCGGTGACCCCCAAAAATATAAGTGTTGGCAGTAAAAAAAGCCATGTTCCAATCTTATCTTTATTCAATTTTCTTTGAAGCATATCTCCCCCTTCTGAAAGATAAAAGAATATGTCCCATTGCAAAATGTATTAATCTTATGCAATGGGACACAGGTTAATCAGTTTTTAGGCTGAAAGCTAATATTAGCGGTTGTAGTTTTTTATACCATCATCTGGAGGTGAGTTTTCAAGAGCAGTTGTCAATCCTCTTTCAAGTTGATCAACAGCCTCTTCTAAATCAATTTGGTCAGAAAGATATGAACTTACTACAGTGTTAATGATTGTATCAGCTTCTACAGATGCTGGAATTCTCCACCACATATTTGCTGTGTCTAAAGCTTCTCGTACTGGGTATAGACCTGCATCTTTAATTTCATCTTGTTCCCAGAAGTCTTTTCGAGGTGAGAAAATTACAAATTCGTCATAAAATCGTTGTTGATTTTCTGCACTTGTATACATTTTTACCCATTCCCAAGCAAGGTCTTTATTTTTAGAGTTAGCAGGAATAGCAACATCCCATGCTGATAAAAGTGTTACACCTGTTTCTTCGTATGGTATTACATCAAGTGCCCAGTTTCCAACAACTTTTGACATTTCAGGATTGTTACCATTTTGATTAATACCAAGTGATGGCCATGTTTCACATACTACAGCTTTTCCATCTAAAAATGCTTTGATTGATTCTTCTACACCCCATGTAAGGTTTGCAGGATCCATAATGTCTTTCAATGCATACATGTGTTTTAAAGCTGCACGAGTTTCATCTGAATCGATTGTAATATTCCAGTTTTCATCTGCCCATGCTCCGCCCATTGACCAAAGAACATAGTCAAATACACCACCAAGTTGGCCTGGTGCCATCGCAACTGTTACGCCTTCAATGCTACTAGTTGATGCAGCTGCTAATTCACTTCGGTATTCATCCCAAGTATCAGGAATTCCGTTTGGCAATAAGTCTGTGCGATAAGCAAAAACTTGAGGTGTGCTTGCATTAGGAATACCAATAATTGTGTCTTGCCATTTTCCGCAGTTATTTAATACGTTTTCAATCCACACGCTCATATCATAGTTATCTTTTTCAATGTAAGGGCCAAGGTCTGTTAAAAATGGAGCAAATTCCCCATCCCATTGACTAGCTACGTCAATTACATCATATGCAGATGTTCCACCTGAGGTTAAGTCAAGTAATGCTTTTTCGTGTAATGTGATGTAAGGAAAGTCTACTACATCTACAGTAGCACCTGTCATTTCTTCAAATTCTGCAACCATTGAGCGAGCTGCATCAGCGTAAACGCTAGACATATAAAGAACTGTTAGTGTTTCACCTTCATAAGGTTTCCCTGAAGATGCCTTGTCGCTTCCGCCCCCGGCGAAAACAGAGCCGATTAAGCAAACGCCTAAAACGATACAAAATAATTTTTTCATTTTTTTCTCCTCTAAATGAAATAATATATAAAAACCTAAAAAGGTATTTATGCTTTACTTGTGTTGCAAATAGTATCAAATAAAGAGTTTCTTGCCCATAACAATAAGCCATCAATAGCATTGTGCTTGCGAAGAGTAGAAACTGCTACCAATAAATCTTTGTTACAAAAGCGTGTGAACTTATTTTGAAATGTGTCAATAAATAAGTCTCCGAAGGCAGAATAATCACCTCCTAATACTACTTTTTCAACTGGTAAAAAATTAACAAGATTGCAGATTATTATACATAGCTCTTCACAAGTTTCTGTTAAGATAGATAGGACATATTCGTCATTACTTTGGTATGCATGAATAATTGATTCGAAGTCTATAACTCCACTTTTAGATAATTTTAAATGGGTGGTTTTTCCATTATTAAACCCATCTGTGCATCTTGCACAAAGGTTTTGAATTCCAATTTCTTGTTCAATTGTAATATCTTTCTTTATACTCTTGCTGTCGATATAGTTGTAAATTTCACCCGCATTAAAGGTATTCCCTTCAAAAAGTTTTCCATCAAGAATAATGCCAGCTCCAAGCCCTATACCGCAACTCATAAACAAAAAATTTTCTACTTGAGTTTCCTTTGTATTATCCCAATGGCCTAGGGTTGCTGCATTAATGTTATTCATAATAAAAGTACTAATTCCAAAAGTTTTGTAAAAATGAGGAACAAAATCAAATTTACTCCAATCCAAGCCAGTAAATCTTTCATTACGTGATAAACATTCACCTTTTTCATTGAAGGTACCTGGGCATGCAATGGCAATGCAATAAACACTGTGATTTTCTATCTTATTTTTTTTCAGTAATACAGCTATGGAATCGGTAATTGCACTGAGTGGATTTTTGCTAGAGCAAGTATCAATTTCATAAGAGCTATCAACTATCGTGTTACTTAAATTTGCTAACGCAACAAAAGGAAACTCATAGTTAAAATCAATTGCTATAATGTATTTAAATGTTTCATTTAACTTAAGTGTAATTGGTTTTCTTCCACCTTGTCGGGAAGATTCGCCAGAGCCAATCTCTTCTATTATTCCAATATTAATTAAAGCTTGTAGATTATCTGACACAGCAGGTTTACTTAGACTTAGTTCCCTTGACAATTTACTTCTAGAGGTTACACCTGATTTGTATATAGTGTTGAGTAATATTTTTTTATTTACTTCCCCCACATATGAGGTTTCTAACACATTTTTCAAAGTAGGAAACTCCTAAATTTAGTTAGTAATACTGTATTACTTATTGTAACTCGTAATATTCCATCTGTCAAGTTATTTTTTATAATTTTTTTGTAGTTTATTTCTGAAATTGTATTATAATACTAGTTATATAAAAAAAACAGTTCTGCCATTATATATACAGAACTGCAAAACATAAATAATTCTTATTTAATTTTTATACTTTTCGATTGCAGCATTTATTCTAGCGTAAACTGCATCAATTTTTGCTTCATCTTCTTTTTCGATTTGTGCTAAAGGAAGACGTGCGGTACCAATATTCATACCATTTCTTTTTAAAACTTCTTTTATTATGCCATACATATTACCCTTACATGAACATAAATCTGTAATAATTTCTACTACTTCATATTGTATTTCACGTGCTTTAGCAACTTCATTTTTGTTCATAAGGTCATACATTTTAATATAGAGTTCTGGCATAGCTCCATACGTCCCACCAATACCACCATCTGCTCCCATTGCAATACCTGCAATAAACTGCTCATCTGGTCCATTGAAAACTACTTTATCTTTACCACATACTGCTTTCCAATTTAAAATATCAAGCGTAGGCATAGAAGAATTTTTTACTCCAATAACACGTGGATTTTTTAACATTTCTTTTAATAGCGGAACAGAAAGTGAAACACCTGCAAGCTGTGGAATATTGTAAATCATAAAATCTGTGTTAGGAGCCGCATTTGATATTTCATTCCAGTATATAGCAATTTGAGCATCTGAAAGTTTAAAATAAATTGGCGGTATGCATGCAATTGCATCTACACCTAGAGATTCTGCATGACGAGCAAGTTCTTTACTTTGTTCAATATCGGTGCATGCAACATGCGCAATAACCGGTATTTTACCCTTTGCCACTTTCATTACATTTTCTAATGTAATTTTTCGTTCCTCTACTGTTTGGTAAATACATTCACCTGATGAGCCACATGGATATAATCCATGTACACCTTTATCAATTAAGTACTGAGTAAACGCTTGTGTTCGCATCGGACTTACTTTACCTTCATCATCATAACATGCATAAAATGCAGGAACTATACCTTTGTACTTTTCTAAATTTTTCATACTTAAATCCTTATTTTTTATTTTTAGACTTTATATAATAAAGTTACTATGCCTTTTTACCCTTTCACGGCTCCAATCATAATACCTTGTGTAAATGACTTTTGAAATGCAATAAATACAACAATAATTGGAAGGGCTGAAAGTGTTGCACCTGCCATTAATAATCCAAAATCTACTCCAAATTCACTCATCAATGTTGCTAAACCTAATTGCAGTGTTAAATT
>CAZUPJ010000071.1:0-7619 GCA_964622185.1 uncultured Treponemataceae bacterium | reverse complement strand
GACAGATTAGAAGCATATGGTTTATCCATTACGCAAGTTGCTCAAATGATTGGAGCACAAAATATTTATGGAGCCGGAGGTCAAATTACCGAGGGCGATATAAATTACACTATTAATACTTCAGGACAGTACGAAAGTATAAATGATATAAAAAATACTGTTATTTCTTATAAAATGACTGAATCAAATGGAACATCAATACCACAACTTAGATCAATTTTATTGCGGGATGTTGCAGATGTATACGAAGGGTATCAAGATGAAACTTCTTTGGCCTTCTTTAATGGAGAACCTTCCGTATTGTTATCCATACAAAAACAAAGTGGAAAAAACTCTCTTCAAACAGCCCAGGCAGTATATGATAAAATTGAAGAACTAAAACCATCCCTACCTTTGGATATTCAAATAGAAGTAGGTATGGACACAACAGAGCTTATTCAAACATCAATTGACCAAGTTTCTAGCTCTGCTATGTCAGGTGCTATTTTAGCTGTACTTGTACTTCTTTTCTTTTTACGAAGTATTAAAAGTACAGCAATTATTGCAATTACTATTCCTGTGTCACTTGTTGTTACTCTTGGAATAATGTACTTTATGGGATTGACTCTTAATCTTATGACTCTTGCGGGGCTTGCTTTGGGAGTCGGTATGCTTGTGGACAACTCCATTGTTATTTTGGAAAACATTTATAGTTACCGCGAACGTGGAGCAAAGGCAACGGTTGCGGCAATTCTTGGGTCGCAAGAAATGACCAGTGCTATTGTATCCAGTACACTAACTACAATTTGTGTTTTTCTTCCTTTAATTATGTTTTCAGCGGAATTAGAAGTAATCGGACAGATGTTTTCAGGCCTTACCTTTACCATTGTGTTCTCTCTTTTATGCAGTTTAATCGTAGCAGTATTGCTTGTACCTGTATTAGCATCGAGGTATTTAAAATTAGAAAGAGCGGCCGAACTTCAACGTGTTGGGTTTATTGGCAAAGTAGATAGAGCCTTAGGTTCTTTGTTTGAAAGATTAGACAATGCCTATGCACGTGCAGTTCGAAAAGTATTAAAAAGAAAAGCTCTTTTAATAATAACGATTGTGCTTCTTTTTGCCGGAAGTTTGGCACTTATTCCCGTCGTAGGTTTTGAATTTATGCCTTCAGAAGCATCAACTACTGTTACCTTAAACTTAGAAATGCCAAAAGGTACGAGACTTGAAGTTACTGAAGATGTCATTCGTCAAATGGAAGCAATTGCACTACAAGAATTAAAGGGTGTTGAAAAAACAACTCTGTCTGTTGGAGGCGGTGGAGGAATGTTAGGGGGAGGAGCCTCTACCGATAGTGCTAGTATGGACATTGTATTGTACGCGTATGCAGAAAGAGAAGAAGGATGGGATGATGATGTTTCAGTAAAAGAAAAAATTCGTTCGTACTTTGATATGTTTCCTGGTGCAAAGTTCTCATTTGCAAATACAAGCTCCTTTGGTGGAACTTCAGGTGGCGGTGTAGATATTATCATAAAAAGTGACGACCTCGACATTCTAAAAGACACAGCGGACAGTATTGTAGCTCTTTTAGATGAAAAAGGAAAGGATTTAGTAACTGAACCTGCAAGTAACCTCGAAGATGGTCTGCCTGAAGTTAATATTACCGTTGATCGAAACAAGCTTTACAGTTTAGGCTTAAATATTTACTCAGTTTCAAACGAAATTAGAGCAAATATTAATGGGCAACTTGCAGGTATGTATTCCGATGATGGGACTGATATTGAAATTATAGTTGGGCTATCAGATGACGACAAGGCAAAAATTACCGACCTTGAGCAGATTACAATCAACAATTCCCAAGGAGTCGGAATTCCTCTTTCAAGCTTTGCATCTTGGCAAGATTCAACATCTCCAGTTGCGATAAATCGTGAAAATCAAGCAAGAACCATTCACGTAACTGCAAACCCTGTAATTGGCGGCTCTATTACAGAAATACAACGTAATGTAGAGGATCTCATTCAGCAAAATATCCCATATGATGACAGGGTAACAATAGAATATGGTGGGGATGCAGCAGAACTCATGCGAAACTTAGAAATTTTGGCCGTAATCATTTTAATGGCTATCATTTTGGTTTTCTCGGTAATGGCAAGTCAGTTTGAGTCATTTATGGATCCGTTTATCGTTATTTTTACCATTCCTCTTTCAGTAATCGGTATTATAGCAGTGTATCTCATGACTGGTGCCATGCTCAATACTATTTCTGCGGTAGGGCTTCTTATCCTTGTTGGTATTATCGTAAATAATGGTATTGTTTTGGTTGACTATATTAACCTTTTACGAAAACGTGGACTCAGTATTGAAGATGCTTGTGTAGAAGCTGGAAAAAGTCGTTTAAGACCAATCTTAATGACAACGCTCACAACGGTTTTAGCACTTGTTCCAATGGCGTTCTTCCCAGGTGAAGGCTCTGAAATGGTTCAACCTATTGGGCAAACGGTTCTTGGGGGCTTGAGCTTTGGTACTCTTATGACACTTTTCTTAATGCCAGTATTATACTACATATTTAATACTCGACGCGAAAAACGAGATGCAAAGCGTGCGTTAAAAAAAGAAAAGAAAATGCAAAAACATCTTAAAAGGCTTGCAGAAGAAAAAGCAGAACGTCGTAAGGCAAAAGCTGCTGCTATGTAGGTAGAATTGCTTGTGAAAGTGGGTACATTTGCTGTGTACTCACTTTTGCCAAATCTTGTAAGATAGGAGTTAATACATGAAACGAATTGAAATAATTCTTAGTCAATCAATAGAAGATGACTTTATAGCAGCCTGTGATGAAAAAAAAGTTGCAAAAGGATTTACAAAAATAAGTGGTATCCATGGCAGAGGGAACTCTGTTCCAAAACAGGGGGATGCCGTTTGGCCACAGTTAAATACACAGTTTATTATTTATTGTGAAAAAGAAGAAGTGGAAACAATTGAAGAAATAATAAATGAGCTTAGGAAAAAATATCCAACCGAAGGAGCCGCTTTTTTTGTAAACAAAGGGAAGTTTTTTGAACGGTAAGGCAGAAACGGTTTGTAACCGCTCGCAAGGGCGGTTTTTTTTATGTGTATTTATAAGGATGCCCCTTGACTAACGAACAAAACCATTGTATCTTTAAAGTATGGAAAATCAAATGCAAACAGTAAGTCTTGCAAGTGCAAGCATCGAAACTCGCCAAAAGTTTATGGCAGGTGTATATGGATGGATGGTAGCAGCCCTTGCAATTAGTGGGGTAGCAGCCTTTTTTACAGCAAATAGCGTAACACTTTTAAACCTCATTTTTGGAAACCAATTTGGATACCTTGTTTTGGTTATTGCAGAACTCGGTCTCGTAATGTACCTTGTAAGCCAAATTAGAAAATTGAGCGTTGCACAAGCAAGCTTTTTCTTTATCCTCTATTCGGTTTTAAACGGTGTAACACTTTCATCAATTTTACTCGTGTATACGGGAAGCTCAATTGCACAAGTATTTCTCACCACAGCATTAATGTTCGGTGGAATGAGCCTTTACGGAATGAAAACAAAATCAGACCTTATGGCAGCAGGGCGCTACCTTACAATGGCTCTTATTGGGCTTATTATAGCTTCTGTAGTAAATATTCTACTGCGCTCAAGTGGGCTCGACTGGATTATCTCAATAGCAACAGTTGTTATATTCACTGGTCTCACTGCTTACGACACTCAAAAATTAATGAAAATTTCAGTACATGCAGATGGTTCAGAAAACTTCCAAAAAGTTGCAATCATTGGTGCTCTAGAACTCTATCTAGACTTTATAAACATATTCCTAGCATTATTACGATTGTTTGGTAATAGACGCTAATTTTTAGGGCGCACCCCGCAAGCGGGTCGGGCTCTTGCTTGTATCTTTTGCTTTTGAATCGGACATGGCAAGCCATGTCCCTACGAAGCGCAAAAGGATACCGCAACGATCCCTCGCGCTCAAAAGGTAGGTGTTTATTGCAATAAACACCTACGGACTGTCAAAGGACACAATCCATGAACTTTTTAGAGTTGGCAACAAAAAGACAAAGCTGCAGAAACTTCGATCCAGACAAGCTGGTATCAAAAGAAGATATTCAGTTCGCGCTCGACGTTGCACGCCTTACTCCTTCTGCCTGCAACAGCCAACCCTGGAACTTTACCGTAGTACAAAAACAAGATAACGATACCAAAGATTCACTTTTTCAAAAAGTCCTATTGCAGTGTGGCATGGAAATAAATAAATTTGTTCTTAACGCAACAGGAATAATTGTTATAAGCGATGCGAATTACAACGCAACGGCTGCTATTGGATCAGTTCTAAAAAAACAAGACTTTAAATCAAATGATATAGGAAGCTCATCAACCTACCTTACACTTGCCCTCCAAGAAAAAGGAGTCTCTAATTGTATTTTGGGGTGGTTTAATGAAAAGCCATTAAAAAAAATGCTCGGTATAAAAGGAAAAATACACCTCCTTGTAGCTATAGGGTATGCAAAAGAAGGTGATAAACTTAGAGAAAAAAAACGAAAATCTATTGGTGATATTGTAAACTGGAGGTAAAGACATGATACAAAAACTACAGCAAAGTGATTTAGAAAAATTAAAAACATACCTTTCAAAAGAGCCCGAGCCTAATTTGTTTTTTAGAGCAAACATAGAAAACTATGGACTTGAAGGCGATGATGTAGAAGCCTATGCAAATAGTATCGAAACAGAATGGGACTTTGTACTCTTGCGTTATTTTAGCATTGTGCTTATTTATAGCCAAAGGGAAGATTATGACATACGAGAAGCAACCAACTTAATCGATACATTTGAAAAAGTAGATACTATAGGAGGAAAACATAGCGTAGTAGACAAACTTAAAAACAGTTTTCCCGTTCTTACCTTTAGGCCAACAGCCCTTTTACGATGCACAAAAGAAACGCTTGTAAAACATGAAACGCAACCAATAAGTGACACTTTAGTGTACGAAGAACTTCCCGTAGAGAAAGGAGACAATCTTGTAGATTTTTTCTTTACCATTAAAGAATTTGAACATAATTACAAAGGGCAAGAAGAAAGATACAGGCAACGAACAAAAGAAAATTTACAAAAAGACTCTAATGCCTACGTGTATAACGATAACGGAACCATTGTTGCATCAGCTCTAGCAGGAGCCCAATGTTCTATTGGATCTATGCTCTTAGGAGTTGCAACAAATCCTGACTACAGAAAACAAGGGCTTGCAACAATGCTCGTAACAAAGGCTTGTAGCGACCAATTTGATAAAGGCAAAGACTTTGTCGCTCTCTTTTTTGACAACCCAGAAGCCGCATCTTTGTATAAAAAAATCGGATTCGAAGAAGTCGGCGGGTACACCGTACTTCAGAACAATACATAAAAGAATAAAACGAGAACTTTGGTAAGAATGGATTTTTATAATACCTCGTCACCTCAAACATAGCCGAGAAGCCCTTTTGAAAAAGAGATTTCTCCACGTTGGGCGAAATGACGATAGTTTAAATAAAAAATGCCGTAAATCGCTTACCTAAATAAATTTTTATTCTCGGCAAAAACTTTATCAAAAATGCCTGCACATTCTACGGTGTCTTTTTGAGAAATTATATCACTTTCTAATTTTCCATCTTCAATGAGTTTTATTGCGTGTGCAATTTCAAACTCAAAACCGTTAATGCGTTCAACTTCAAAAACTTCAATAGTCCCATCGTCTAACTTTAAAGTAGCTTTATCAATAAAGAATGGATCTTCTATTGTAATTTTCCCTTTTGTTCCGTAAATGGTACAAAAGTCATCAATTTCGCATGTAAAAGAACTCATAAAAGTTGCAATTGAATCGGTAAAACGTGCAACAATACATGTCGTAGCATCCACTTTTTTAGATTTGTCTGTTTCTATAAAAGATTTTATTTCTAATAATTCTTGACCAATAAGAAAGGTTGTATTGTGAATTGAATATACTCCAATATCATAAAGAGCTCCTCCTGCAAGCTTTGGATTAACTAAGCGGTGATTGGGATCATCGGGAGCTTTAAAACCTACACGATAGTCTGCAAGTTTTACGGTTCCAATTTTTCCTGAAGTTATCCATTCCTTTGCTTTTGTTAAAGATGGAACAAAGCGTGTCCATAATGCTTCCATTACAAAAAGATTTTTTTCCCGTGCCTTTTTAAAAATATCTTCAGCATCTTTTTGTGTAAGAACCATACATTTTTCACAAATTACATGCTTGTTATACTCGATACAAAGTAGTAGATTTTCGTAGTGAAAATTGTGTGTTGTGCAAATATATACACAGTCAATGTCGGCATCTTTTAACATAGCTTCGTAACTATCATAATAGGATGGAATACCCATTTCTTTTGCATACTCTTGTGCTTTTCCACTTGTAGCAGAGGATACAGCCACAATTTCAGCTCCATCAACAAGTTTACTTGCTTCAATAAACTTTTTACCGATGAGTCCTGCTCCAATAAGTCCAAATTTCATTATTTCCTCACTTATATATATTGTACACCCTAATTACTATTTAGACAATATTTTTTGTATCTTATTTCCCAAAGTTTCTTGAAACTTCAAAGGCTTTTTTTGCAGCGGCTATTACCGTTCCTCTGAAACCTTTTTCTTCCAAGGTGTCGAGGGCTTTTATAGTAATACCGCCGGGCGAACAAACGCCGTCTTTTAATACACCAGGGTGAAGTCCAGTATCTAATACCATAGCACCTGCACCCTTTAACATTTGTGCAGCATATATATACGCTTGTTTTCGAGTCATGCCAAATTGCACGCCGGCATCTGCTAAGGCTTCTATAAACATAAAACCATATGCAACACCTGAACCACTGAGAGCAGTTACTGCATCAAGTAGTGGTTCTGTAACTTGTTCTACAATGCCTGCTTTTTTTAATAAAGCGCTTAGTTTTTCAATGTTTTCTTTTTCTACGGAATCGTTTGCACTTAATCCAATCATTCCTTCTCCAACATGGCAAGGTGTGTTTGGCATAAGCCGAATAGCAGAGACTGTTTTTTTTAAATTTTGAGGAATACAATCTTCTAAATCTTGTAGTGAAACGCCTGCTGCAACAGAAACAAGAGTGCCTGCGTAAGAATCAACATCTTTAAAAAGATTTTCAATTGAGCTTTTTATTACATAGGGTTTTACAGCAAGTATAATATACTCGCACTTATTTTTTATTAAATCATTTTCGGCTTTTACGGTAAAAGCATTTATTTCAGAGGCAATTTTTTCAGCTTTTTCAGGAGTTCTGTTAAAAAGAATAATATTCCCATTATCAACCGATTTTGCAACGCCTCGAATAAGGGATCCACCCATTTCACCACAGCCAAGTAAACCAACTTTTGTATTATTCATGTTTTTATCCTTTTTTTTATTCAGTGTAAAATAGAGTTCCTGATGCATCACCTGAAAGAAGTTTTTCTAAAATTTTTTCGGTTGAACCATTTGCCAAAATCATCGATATGCCATAGTCCTGCACTTTTTCAGCCGCTTCAATTTTTGTTACCATGCCTCCGGTACCAAAGCTGCTTTTGCTGTCCATGCTAATTTCTTGTTTTAATTTTTGAATATCGGTAACAAGTTCAACAAGTTTTGCGT
>CAZUPJ010000070.1:0-7622 GCA_964622185.1 uncultured Treponemataceae bacterium | reverse complement strand
TCAAATTGTAAATATGCCATAGTTCCTGTTGCATCTTGAGTGAGTGTTTGGTCAATTTTTATTGCAATTGGTTCCCCTGCTTGTATAGGCTCTCCTTTTGTAACAACTGTTTCTGGACAAGCCTCTGAAATGAGATGTGATTGTAAAATTTTTTCTGTAACTGACAATGCCATTTGTCGCCTCCAATGTCAAGCATTTGTATTATATTCCGATAATGAATTAGAGATTTTGCTTGAAGATTTTTTTGTATTATTTTAATATTGTACTATTTATACAAGCAAATGTCTATTGCCTACATAAAAAAAATACTGTATTGTATAGTTATGAATATTTAAAATTTTAGTTATTTTTTCTAGGTTCTAAGCAAAATTTTAATACAAATCTTTAATATACATACATTTATATTAAAACTGACAATATTTTTTTTGGTAGATCTTTAAGTCTTGAATTTTTTAAAGATACTTGGTTAGGCGTTAAGGGGTTTTTAAGTTGATGAGATTATTCATCCTTTTGACAGTAATTTTTTCTCTTATGTATGTTTCCTGTTCAAACAATAGTAGCACATTTGAATTTGATGGAGATCAAAATTCCCTTCGCTCTATTGCAGTAAATAGAGAAAGAAATATTAATTGGATAATAAAGGAAGATACATATACACAAGAGCAATCTTCTACATGGCAATCTGAATCAAAACTTGTTTTTCAAAATCAAGGTACTATGCCTATATTTTTAAGCCATTTTAATATAGATGTGAGTGTGTATCCTACGTTAAATGGCTTTGGAAGTTTAAATATTTCAACAATTCCACTAGCACTAGATGGCACTTTACGAATATTTTTAGATGCTGTAAAGGATAATAACATCGATATAAGCATGTTTCCAGAGCATAAATCTTATTTAAAGGTTCTTATTGACTATAATATGAGAGACTATTCCACCGTCGATCGATATGTTATTGGAGAAGCGTTTAAGGCAGATAATTCTGTTGTGTATGAAATACCCATTCGCATTTATTTTGAAAATGGATATGCAAATTGTACCATTTTTTCTTCATTAGTTGAAAACGACTATAAAATTGAGCAGTTTGATATTGGTAAAATGATGTATGAGTGATGAATTAATTGGTATTGAACGAGATGTAGTGCTCAGTGCACTTATACATGATAAAGCTACTATAACAATTTCTCCTGTAGTAAAAAAAAATGTAAAAGCTGAAAATATGATTTTACAAAATACAGAATACAAAATATACCCACAGGGCATAGTATTTTTTAAGCGATTTTTATCGCAATGGCAAGCAATAGACAATGTGTTAGACACAAATGAAAAAAATAATGTAAAAATGAATGTTAGCTTTTATTATAAGGGTAGGGGACTTTATGGTATAAGTACTTTAAAAAAAGTACAAAATGGGTATGTTGTAATTTTACCTACAAATATTCAAAAAATGAATAGCTATTCAGATGAAAACGCCAAAATTGTAAGTGGAAAAATCTTTCTTTCAGGCTTTACAGGCGTTCATTCTGTGTTTGAACAGTTAAAAGACTTTCCGTTGTTTGACAATAAACTTTGGCAACATTTTTCAAGAAATGAATTTGAAAGGGCACAATATTTTTTAAAAAATATTGCTACTCTTGAAGAAATACAGCTAGAAGAAGTATGTGAAAAATTAATTCAGAATACAAAACTTCTTTTATATTTTCCGGAAAAAAAAATACCAAAGCGAAATTTTTTTCCATTTCCTCTTTCAATTACTACATCTCATATTGAAGACGATATTAGCGAGCCCATAAGAGACTTTGTTAGCAATACACCGTATAAAATGCTTGTTCCTTTGAGTGAAAGTCCTAAAAAAGATGTTTACACTATACTAGGTATGAAGCCTAAAATGGTTTCTTTAACACCAAATGATGTGCTGGATACCTTACTTATGCTACCAGTTTGTAGATACTTAATTAAAGACAATAAAACTGATATCTCACCGTCAGTTCAAACCACATTAAGTGTATTATGCATAACTGATACCTCTATACTGTTTGGGTACCAAAAAGATAAAAAACATATTTTTTCTTCAACAAAAAAAAGTGGTGAATGGGATTTTCCTCTAGCACAAGGTCAAGAATATTCTTTGCAACTGAACATACCTGTTAGATCAATGCTACGAACCATTGTGTTATCATTTTCTGTTGTCCAGATTTTTAAAGATGAAAAAAGAGTAGGGTGTGCTCTTTGTAGGTACACAAGTTTACAAGAAGAAGACAGACGTTTTTTGTATGAAAAATTTACAAAGAGTAAATTGCGTTAGTAATATTTATTTTTTATCTTTTCTTTTTCTTAGTTTTAGTGTATAATACCCCTATGAGTACAAAATATTTAACCGAAGAGCAAAAAGAATTTTATGCAGAACTAGAAGAGAAATGTAACGATAAAGTTGATTCAATAGAAATGATTTGCTTTGATACAAGTAAGGCTGTTTTTGAGAGTTTAGGGTTAAGACTACCTGCTGGCAGAAAAACCTTGTGGGCAATATTAGTGTTTGGCGAAAAAAACATGCATATTTATGTGACCCCTACTGAAACCACAATACTTGGTTTTAAAGTGGGGAACCAGCGAAAATCTCCTAAAGAGCAAGTTTTTTCATTTGAGCAATTTTCATCATGGAATATTGAGCCAATAATGAAAAAAACACTGTTTGGATTAAAGGCAGAGAAATATAGTTTGCAACTGCATTTTAGTTACAACAGTGAGAGACAGGAAGAAGTTAAAGGTTCTATGTTACTGCAAGTTCAAACAATTGCAAAGGACACACTTTTTAAAATGCAAAAATATCAAAAATAGTGGTATTTTTTAAGAAAAATATATAATTCTTGCGTTTTTTAGATAAAACAGACTTGACAAACAAAGTTTACTGTGTAAAATACAATTTGTTATTAAATATTTTTTTTATATCGTTTTATGCACACGTGTGCATAAAACGATATAAAATTTTTCAAAGGAGAAAAAAATGGAAAAAGGGCAATCAAAGAGAAGGATGTTATTGGCAGTATTAGTTGTAGTGTCAATGATGGTAGTAATGTTTACAGGATGTTCAAAAGAAGAAGCCGAAGGTGGTTTATCTGTAATTAGAGTAGCGGTACAACCTTATTATATTAGTGCGCAAATTGGTTACATTATCGATAATGGTTTAGATGAAGCAAACGGCTTTAAATTGAACCTGTAATGTTTCCTACAGGTGGACCAATGAATGAAGCTATTGCAGCAGATTCATTTGATATTGCAACAACCGGTGGTGCATTTGTTTTTGGTGTAGCAAACTTTGATGCAAAGATTATTGCAAGTCATATTAATGGTACAGGTGGTAACGAAGTTTGGGCAGATAAAGATTTAGCAATGGCAAGTGTAAAAGGCATAAACTCAGAGTTTCCAAGTGTATTAGGAAGTCCTGAAACTGTAACTGGCCTTCAAATTGCACAAACAACAGGAACCACTGCACAATTTGCAATTACTAAGTGGTTAGAAATAATTGGTGTGCCTGAATCAGATGTAAGCATGGTACACATGGACTTTGCTCAATGCTATCAAGCACTTAAGAGTCGCCAAACAGACGTTGCAGCACTTCTATCCCCTTATTGGTCACAAACAACTGACACAATGGTAAAAGTAGCCGACTTAGAAACTCTTGGTCTTAGACTTTACGAAGAAATAATGATTACTGACAAAGCATATAACGATGAAACAATTCGTGAAGTAACTCCTAAGTTCCTAAAAGTACTCTTTGAAGTAAATGATGAACTAGAAGCAAACCCAGCAAAGAAATTTGAAGCAGTAAAAAAATGGTATGTTGATAACGGAAGTAATTCAACTGATGAGCAAATCCAAGCTGAATGTGACTTAAAACCCTATGTAACATCAGATGAAGCACGCACTTTACCATTAGGCGAATACGAGAAATTCTATGCAGAATTTATGGTTTCACAAGATAAACTCACAGAAGATAAAATTGATGTAGTTTTTGAAAACTCAAAAGATGAGTTCTTACGAGAAGCATTAAACTAAAAAAGTAATAGAGTAGAGGATGTTCGAGTGCGCGCATCCTCACATTTTTAAAGGGTTCATATAATGAAAATTCAAAAAAAATATGTTATTGCTTCAACACTTTCAATGCTTGCATTTTTAACCTTGTGGCAATTGGTAACAGAAGTTTTTCACGTTTTCCCATCGTATTCAATGCCAAGTCCTTTGGCAACTTTAAAAGTATTTTTTACAAAAATGGTTGATACTTCTCCCGATGGTTCAATATTAATAGTTCATGTTTTAGCAAGCTTACAAGTAGCACTTTCAGGCTATATTTTAGGAGCACTTTTTGGAATTCCTCTTGGAATTTTAATGGCGTGGTATAAACCTGTAGACTTATTTGTAAAGCCTATTTTTGATCTTATACGACCAATACCACCTATTGGCTGGGTTCCGATTATGATTTTATTGTTAGGAATTGATTTAAAATCTAAGGCAATGGTTATATTTGTATCTGCAATTATACCTTGTATAATAAATGCGTATTCTGGAGTTAAACAAACAAGTGAAGTTCATATAAATGTTGGAAAAACGTTTGGTTTAACAAAATTTCAAATACTGAAAAAAATAGCGATTCCGACAGCTATGCCAATGATCTTTACCGGCTTAAGAGTATCTTTAGGAGTTTCTTGGATGACTTTAGTCGCAGCAGAATTGGTGGCAGCAACTAAAGGCTTAGGGTATATGCTTCAAATTGCAAGAACAATTGGCCGTCCTGATATTATTGTTATGGGGATGCTTGTTATTGCAGGCGTTGGCGCTATTCTTACGGGAACGCTTGAGTTCTTAGAAAAAAAGTTTGTAAGGAGATAACATGAAGCATAATGATAAGATAATGCCACTAGGCATAGGTTCTCTTGCAATATTTTCAGTATTTGTTGTGTGGTGGTATGCTGCAATGTATACAAATGTTTCGCTCTTTTTTCCACCACCACAAGAAGTTTTTGAACGTTTTATTAGTTCTATGACAAATAAAATTGGGCGCTATACATTGCCAGAACATATCGCATTTAGTTTAAAAAGGGTAGCAGTAGGTTTTGGTCTTTCATCAGCGCTCGGTATTGTTCTTGGCGTTGGAATGGGGTATTCAAAAATGATTAATGCCATTGTTCGACCTATTTTTAATATAATACGCCCAATTCCTGGTTTAGCATGGATTCCCTTAGCGATACTATGGTTTGGGATTGGTGAGACAACAAAGTATTTTATTATTTTTATGGGTGGTTTTGCAAATATTGTTCTAAACTCATTTGATGGAACAAATAAGGTAAACAAAACGCTTGTTGGTGCAGCAGAGTTGCTTGGTGCAAATAAGGTGCAAATATTTTTTAACATTATATTGCCAAGTGCTGTTCCCTATATTTTTGCAGGGCTACAAGTTTTGCTTTCTACATCTTGGATGGCTGTTCTAGCGGCCGAAATGATTAGTTCGTATGAAGGCGCTGGCTGGGTAATAAATCTAGGTATGAATACTGGTGATACCGTCACTATTTTGGTGGGTATGTTATCAATTGGTATAGTTGGATTTTTACTTGCTAATATTATGAGATTATTAGAGAGGAGGCTCTGTTCATGGACAATTCGCGGAAAGTAATGATTCAGTGTGAGCATGTAGGAAAAACCTTTTATGCAAAAAATAGAAAACAGAACGAAACAAACGAAGTTGTACGAGATTTCAATCTTAATGTATATGATAATGAGTTTTTAGTAATTTTTGGACCTGGGCAATCAGGGAAAACAACGTTGCTTAATCTAATGGCAGGTCTTGAGTCAATAAGCGAAGGTAGCATTATTGTGAATGATAAAAAAGTAGAAGGCCCAAGCCCAGATAGGGGGATGGTATATCAAACTACCGCACTTTTCCCTTGGATGTCCGTAATGAAAAATGTTTCTTTTGGACCAAGAATGCAAGGGGTAAAAAAAGAAGAATGGAAAAAAAGTGCTCAATATTATATTGACCTTGTTGGTCTTACAGGATTTGAAAATTCCTATCCAGTAAAACTTTCAGGTGGTATGCAGCAGCGTGTTGGTATTGCGAGAGCGTACTGTAATAATCCTGATGTGATTTTCATGGATGAGCCTTTTGGACACTTAGATGCTCAAACGAGATATCTAATGGAAGAAGAAATTGAAAGAATTTGTTCAAAAGAAAAAAGAACCGTAGTATTTGTTACAAATAATATCGAAGAAGCTATTTATCTTGCCGACAGAATTGTTGTTATAAAAGATATGCCAACAACAGTGGTAATATTACCCAAGTCAGCTTTCAGCAAGCATGCTACAACGTGTTGTAATTGCTCGTGCGTTTGCTATTGAGCTGGACTTATTATTAATGGATGAACCGTATGGGCAATTGGACTTATCCTTAAAGTATAAACTAGAAGATGAATTACTTAAAATGTGGGAAGCTTTAAAAACTACTTGTTTGTTTATTACACATAATATTGAAGAAGCTGTATATTTATCTGATAGAATTATTGTTTTAACTAATAAGCCTACTGGGATAAAGACTGAAATAATTAATGACTTACCTAGGCCAAGAAATGTATCGGATCATAAGTTCGTTGAATTGAGAAATCAAGTAACTGATTTAATTAAGTGGTGGTAAATGAAAAAGTATAATCTGGTTATTATTACCCCAGACCAAATGCGTCAAGACTATTTATCGTGTTATGGCCATGAAACCATAGAAACAAAGCACATTGATAGTCTTGCGACTAATGGTATACTCTTTTTAAATATGTACTGTGCTGCACCTCTTTGTGGGCCGAGCCGATGTAGTTTTGCTACAAGTACGTATTTTTCAGAACACAACCATAGAAACTACTGGTCAACCATTTCTCCTGATGTGCCAAATATTGTAACATCGTTTAAAAAGAATGGCTATACAACTGCAATGTTTGGAAAAAACCATCTTTTTACCTATGAAAGACTCCCTGAAATATGGGATGTTTTAGACGAGGTCTGTTTAGGTAACTATGATGGGCATCCTGATTATCATCATTCTTTTTCATCTTTTACTTTAGATAAAGATCACGAGTTTAATATTACCAAACGGCTTACAGATGAAGTAATTGACTTTGTTTCAGAAAATACTGAAAAGCCATTTTTTGTTTGGCTCAATTATCAAGATCCTCATCCAGCATTTTGCTGTCCGCCTCCATATAACACTATGTTTAATCCCGATGACATAGAAATACCTTTTGCGTTCAAAAACTATAATAAGGATTCTCAGCCAGTTAAAAATGAAGTTTTTAGAGCTCACTCTGAAATGGATTTATGCACTGACGAAGACTTAAAAAAAGCAATTGCCCACTATATGGGACAAATACGCTACGTTGATGATAGTGTTGGAAGAATTTTAGAACACTTGCAAAAGGTAGATAAAGAAAAAGATACAATAATTTTATTTTTTTCAGACCATGGGGAGCTTTTAGGTGATTATGGTATGACGCATAAAAATCCTACGTTTTATGATTGTCTTACGAAAATTCCAGCAATTTTATATCACCCTGATAAGGCAAACGCAGGATTCCGTTTTTCCGGTC
>CAZUPJ010000069.1:0-7672 GCA_964622185.1 uncultured Treponemataceae bacterium | reverse complement strand
TGAAAAAGGAAAAACACTTTTACCCATCCTTGACTTAATGTGTGAGTGGGGCGAAGAAAATATTGATGACAGATTTCTACTTTTGAATCCACCGTGTTCACAGTAACAAAAACAACAAGAATGGCATTTTTTTCTCTATTGTGTTATAGTATCACAAATGGAAACAATACTTTTAATTATTGCCGTTTTATGTGCTTTTATTGTAAAAGGGCTATGCGGATTTGCTAATACATTAGTTTTTACAACTATCTCTGGTTTTGCCATAAGCAACGTGACTCTTTCTCCAATAGAACTTTTACTTTCGTTTCCGTCAAATATAATTATGGCATTCAAAAATCGTAGGTATATTCAATTTAAGACAGCCTCTTTCTTGTCTATATTGCTCATACTTGGGGCAATACCAGGGGCTTTATTTCTAAAGGGACTTGATCAAAGCTTTCTCAAAATATTTTTTGGAATTGTAGTCGTTTTAGTCAGTATAGAAATGCTTTTACGAAAACCTTCAAAAAACGATAAAAAGCAAAATATTTTTTTTACTGTAGTAGCAGGGCTTATTTCGGGTTTATTATGTGGTTTATTTGGAGCTGGTGCACTACTAGCCGCCTATGTAAGCAGAATCACAAAAGATATGGATACATTTAAGGGAACTCTCAATCTTGTTTTTACAGTAGATAGTATTTTTCGCATTATTTTGTATGGAGTAGGTGGGATACTTACTTTAAACTCTTTTGCTACATTTCTCTGGCTTTGCCCTTTTATGATTATTGGACTGTTTATTGGAATGAACTTGACAAAAATCATAGATGAAAAACGCATGAGACTCTATGTAATAGTATTGCTAATCATTTCAGGGATTTCGCTCATTATTACAAACATCTTTTAAAAACATTGCAAAATCAAACAAATGTCTGATTTTTTAAGATTCATTTAAGACTCACCCTCTATAATAAAAATCATATTTAATAGGGAATGCTATGAAAACAATTTTATTAACAGGTGCGACCGATGGAATTGGACTGGAAGCGGCAAAACTCATTGCAAGAGATAATCACACGCTTCTTTTACATGGAAGAAATGAACAAAAGCTGAGAGAAATAAAAGATTTACTATTGGAAGAAAATCACCTGGCAACAGTTAAAACATTTGTAGCAGATTTTTCTGATTTAAGCCAAGTTCGCATTATGGCAAAGAGTATTTTAGAAAACTATGAAACGTTAGATGTACTTATAAACAATGCTGGCGTTTTTGTAGTAAGTGAACAAGAAAGAATTACAAAAGACGGCCTAGATGTTCGCTTTAGCGTAAACACCGCATCTCCTTATATATTAGCAAAAACGCTTTTTCCATTAATGACGTCCGACTCTCGCATTATAAACCTTTCATCGGCAGCTCAAGCTCCTTTTACAATAAACACACTTAAACACGGCTCCCATATGGAAGCCGATGAAGCGTATGCAAAAAGCAAACTTGCCCTCATAATGTGGTCAATAGACATGTCAAAAGATCATCCACCTGGGCCACTTGTTTTTTCAATAAACCCTAAATCTTTTTTGGGTACTAAGATGGTACAAGAAGCGTACGGGCAACAAGGCTATGACTTACGAATAGGTGCCGATATTCTCTACAGAGCTGCTTTTTTTGATGATTTTAATGATGCAAATGGTCTTTACTTTGACAACGATATTGGTCATTTTTCAAATCCTCACCCATTTGCCTTTAATGAAAATGCACGATTTGAACTAATGGAATATTTGGAAACTTTAGTATAATAGTTACTTAATCATTACCCACGTGGCACCGCTTCCTCCGAGTGCTGCCTTTGGATGCCCTGAAGCCCCTAGCATAGAGCTTTGTTCTATAAAAAGTCTTACCAGCCTTCCTAAAACGGGGTCTCCATCGGAATGCGTTCCTTTACCATGCACAATAAGTATTTTTTTCAAGCCCTTTTGCTTACAAGTTTTAACAAAAAAATCAAGTTGTGACCAAGCTTCTTCTTGGGTAAAATTATGCAGATCTATTGTAGCATCAACAGGAATATTTTTCGCAGCGGTATGAGAATGAACAGCCTTTGACATTGAATAATCTTTTACAAGACTGTCTTTATCGACTACTCCATAACGATTAAGCCATCTATTCATATCGTTAATTTGCGGTTCAGTTTTTTGTTTTTTTTGAGGGGCATTTGCCTTTTTATTTGGGGCATTGTGCGTTTTTTGTGATTTTTTTTCGCCTTTTTCCCACTGTTCTAAAATATCTCCAAAATCCATCTTTTCTCTCTTTTTTTTATTGTTCTATTAGCACGCAATCGGTTTTTAAAATCCACCCACTTCTGCCATCATTTTTTTCAATTAAATACCAATCTCCCACAGACCGTATAATTTGAACACGTAATCCAGGGTACAAAGAATCAATCACATTCGACTCGTATTCTGGAATTGTATACAACTGAGTGCCATACGTCAATGCATATCGATTTAAAAGAGGTTTCCCATAAAGCACTGTAAGTGCAAACAATGCTATTCCCAAAAAACAAAAAAGACTTGCAAGTCCAAGTTTTTTCTTTAGCTTAAAAAGTATAACACTCGTAAAAATTAAAACAACCGAAAAGAAAAAAGCCCCAATTGCCCACGTGTAAGAAACCTCGCCCACGTTTTGAATGTTTTCTGTTTCTTCAAGCACCTTTCGTTCTTGTGTTGATTCAAAAGGTAATAGAGAATACTTTTCACTTATACGTAAAGCAGCTAACGATTGCACCAAGCTCTCTTTTCTGTCTATTGGGATAGACTGAACACTCGAATCGGCTTGTTGCAAGCTAATATCAATTAAATGTCTTTCATCGCCATAATTTTGCTCAACAAATTTTTCAGAAGGGAAAACAGTCGTCGCATTACCATCAAGCGTTATCGTATGTTCAGTTCCGTTGTATGCAATAAAAGAAGCTGAAATTTGAGGAAGTTCAAGAAAACCTCTTTCAAAGGGTATGCACGAAAAAGTAGCCAGTGTAACCATTTCTGTTGAAAAGGGAAAATCGGTAGAAGGAATAGCTACTTGCGAAGACGTTTGTTCTATTAGTGCATGTTCTGATAAATCAACAGAAAGAGCATTAATTGATGAAAAATACTTCGCTTGCAATGAAAAATTTCCTGTGTGTAACGCATATAAAGGATCGTTTTGAACAAAACGCAATTCAGGAATCAGTGTATCCAAATTGGGATGAACGATCACGACTGGAAAATCTACCGTATACATCGATGATTCAATGGTTAGAGGAACCGAACCTAAGTTATATTCTCCTTCTTGCAAAAACCGTAATGTATACGTAATTGACACTGCTTTTTGTGTACTTCCATCGTCCATTCTTATAAATGTATTATTTTTTTCAGTGGAAACGAAGTCAATGCCATGTGGAAAGGTTCGGTATGCAACGTCTACATCTGCAAGATTAACACCTACAAGCTCAAGCACAAAAACACTCTCTTCTAAAACAGAAAAATCGTTTTTTTGAGAAAAATGCATACTATTAAAGTTTTGTGTAAAAGCCGGAATTAATATACACAAAAACATGCATAAAAGAAATAATCTTAATAGTCTATTATATTGCTTTTTTCCGGTGTTGCTTCGTAGTTTTCCCATTGGTTTCCCTCATTTTCTCGTATTAAAGAAAATACTGCATCAGATGCCCCTGAAGACTCTTTTTTTTCTTCCACAGGTATTCTCTCTTGAACACCTTGTTGTGCTTGTATACTTTTTTCATTAGAACTCAATTCTAAATTTATTTTTGCGTTTATATTTGTACTATCTACTAACAATGCTTTTTTAAAGCAAAACGCAGCCGTTTCGTAGTCACCCCTGCGATGGAAAATAATTCCTTTATTATACCATCTGGCAAAATCGAGACTAGGAGAAACAAGGGGCTCCATTTCATTTATTTTTATTAGAGAAGCATCTATTTCTCCTTGCATAATATAACTTGCCGACAGCCCAAAAAGACCATACTGTTGCATTTCAAGATTCCCTGTTTCTTGAGATCGAGTGTGCACCTCCAAGAATGATGCAACTGCTTGTTGATAGTTTTGGCGATTCCAGTTGTAGGAGCCTTCCAAGACCGTTCCCGCATCCATAGCCCAATCAGAGCAACCTGAAAACAAAACGCTCCACAAGGGCAACAAAAGCAAAACAATACTTTTTGAGTTAGATGCGAAAAGTCTTATAAAGTTTTTTGGCACAAATGTGTATACACAAAGTCCGAGTAAAAAGAGAATAATTGCTAGGGTTATAAAAAATCCATGCCTACTAATTTGTATTGTTTCATAACTTGTTGTTGAAGGACTGTCACCAAAAATAATTGTTGGATTTACAATTCTGACAATGTTCTCTAAAGAACTTTGTTCATTTGCGGGCATAAAATAAACTAGCTCATTTTTGGCAAGACTTTTAAGTTTTTCTTCTCTTAGTGCGGTTTTTACATATGTTTCGCCATCACCTGCAAGTACCTCACTTTCATCTGTAGAGCCATAGCCCACAAAAACAACACTAATACCAAAACTGATGGCTTTTTTAACAGCATCTGCAAGTCCTTCGTCGGTATCATCTCCGTCGCTCATAACAACAATTGAAGAGCTTCGTGCTGATTGTGGTGGGAATGATTCTATTGCTTTCAATATTCCTTTCGACAAACTTGATCCAGGGGCAGAAAGCATATTAGGAGCGAGTGCTTCAATTACATTTGCTAACGCATAATAATCTTCAGTTAACGGAACAGCTAAAACCCCTTCCCCTTTTGTAAGAACGGCCGATGCTGCAACTCCTGGAAGCACTGTCAATAATTCTGTTGAAAATTCTTTTGAATGCTCAAGTCTCGAAAGTGTTTTTGAATTGTTTGCATCTTGTGCCATCATGCTGTAAGAAACGTCAAAAACAAAACAAAGTGCACTTCCACTCTTTTGAACAGGAACAAGTTCTGTTCCCCATGACGGTCCTATTAATGCAATACATGCACATATCCAAGCACATATCCAACAAAAAGAGCGTGCTACAAAACGAGCTTCTATCGCCGTAACAGCTTTTGAATTTTGTCCTGAATAAGTTTTTAATATTCTAATCACCAATTTTATTTTTGTACTTGTAAATAGTATAGCAGGTATAAAAAGCACAAGAATAACGGCATAAAAACTCCAAGAAAGATGAAACATTATAGCACCTCCCGTAAAAGCAGTCTGCTAACAAGCCATGTTATTGAAAAAAGCAACAAGCTTATAAACAACGTTTGTGCATATAAAAGAGTTGAGGTTTGTTTTATTCTATATGATTGGGCTATAGAACTCTCTACAGTAACCGTTTCTAATGCTTGTGAAAGAGATGACAATGTTTCAACCGTAAAATATTTCCCATCTGTTATATTTGCAAGGTTACGCAAAATTGAATTGTCAAAAGTTGAATCTAAATAGCCAGTATACATTTTCCCACTTTCTGGATCAACGTATTCAATAGGTACGGAACCTCTCGTTCCAATGCCTGCAACATATAGTGTTATACCATACTCTTTTGCAAGATTTGCAGCAGTTTCAGGATGTACAGCACCTGCATTATTATCACCATCTGTCAACAACACAATAGATTTACGAGGCGCATATGTAGACAGGAGATGATAAACAGCTGTACTTATGCCAAGTCCTAAAGAGGTTTTGTCTCCCAGTTCGCCTATTTGCATTTCTTCCAATCTCGTAAAAAAAACACTTCTGTCCATTGTAGGAGGCACAAGAAGTGCAGCCTCTGTTCCACACGCAACTAAACCATATGCAGTACCTTGATTTTCGCTTACCAATAAATCTATAGCTTTTTTTGCAGCATCTAATCGAGTCCCCTCGGCAATGTCAAGGGATGCCATAGAAGGGCTAACATCGATTACAAAAACAACTTCAGATGACCGGGAAGTATACACTCTTTCTTGATTTTCAATTGTAGGGTTTGAAAGTGAAATAACAAGAAAAACAAATCCTCCTATAAAAGTTATTTTTGAAATAATTCTCAACACAGAGTCGGAAAGTGGATTCCACTCAAACCCTTGTCCATCCCAATCTGAAAATGTTAATGGAATTTTTGGCTGTGAAAAAAGGTTTATTTTTTTCAATATATAATAAAGCGGTATTAAAAATAAAAGTAAAAAAACAAATGGATTTTGAAATACAATCATTTGATAGCTCCTTCCTCTTCGCCTGAATCTTTTTCAAAAAAAACAAGTGCTTGTTTTGTTTTTTCTATAAGGAGATACATTTCATCTTTTGTCAAAGGAGCTTTTTCTGTTTCGTTTCCCGCATAGTGTAAAAAATCACAGCGAAAACATACCTCATATAAATCTTCTAAAAAATCGCTTGCTTTATCAGATGCCGTGCCTGCAAACATTGTATTAAAAACAGAGAAAAGACTGCTTGTTGTCTCAGCTGTAAAGCGGTGCGAAAACCGTCCTTCCAAGTAGAGCCGAATAATTCCAGAGAGTGTTGATGCAAATACTTTAGCATCTATTTTTTCAGACTGTTTTGAAAGCACAATTAAAGACTTTATTGCTTTTTTAAAATTATTATTAACAAAAATTTTCCCAAAAAATAATTTTAGCCGCATACGAATTACCGTAATTCTTGCACATATAATAATAATGAGTAACAGAAAAACGAGTAACACAAATGCAAATGCAACTAAAGCATAGGTGGTTCCTGGGACAATTACAGGTGGCACAGGAGGCTTTATTTCAGTATCACCTGTTTTTGCAAGAATAGATTGGATTTGGACAGTAGGAATATCTATCAAAAGTGAATTTACCGAAAGATCAAACACCGTTGCAAGATCAAAAGCTGCTACATCAAGTTCCCCCGCTTTCCACGGTATAAACAATATGGAAAGCACACATCCGTCTGTACTAGGTAAAAGTTGCATAGATTTTATGGTATAGTTATTTTCTAAACTTTTATCAATGGTTGAGGCAGTAACAAATGTTACACTTTCTCCTGCATTTTCGGAAAATAAATCCCCTTCCCAATCAAAGTTAAAACGTATTTCCGCAATGTCTCCAACGTATACGTCTTTTGGAATAAGTGTCGTTTCTTGAGCATAAAGTGAAAACAATGCTGCAAAAAAAACACAGAGAATTATACATTTTTTATTCCTAGAAAAAGCAAAGTGGATCACACAAAACTCCTTGAAGAAAAAAACAATGCCAATTCTTGAGCGGTATCATTATGTGTTGAAAGCAACATTGTAGCCACTCCTCGTTTCGCACACATATTTTGCCACCTCTCCATATGGCGTTCATTATACTCTTTCCACTCTTTTTCAAACTGCTTTGAAGTTGTTTGAAACTTTTTTTGCTCCTGAGTTTCAGGGTCAAAAAACTCAACAGCCCCTATACTTGGCAAATGAATATCTGAATCGTCAACTATGCGAGCCGCAATAACATCATGCTTGGAAGCCAACGATGCAAGTTCTTTTTCATAATTCCCACAACGAAAATCCGACAAAACTAATACAAGAGACCTGTTTTTTAATATCTTTGAAGCACCTCGAAGAGACTGAGATAATGATGTTCCATTTTTTTCACGCATTGGACGCGTATCAAGTTTACTAAATAATACCATTGCATGATCCATACCTGTTTTTGGAGCCGTGGAAAACTCAATTT
>CAZUPJ010000068.1:0-7750 GCA_964622185.1 uncultured Treponemataceae bacterium | reverse complement strand
ATATTAATTGCAGGTCCTTCAAGTTCTGGAAAAACAACAACGTCAAAAAAACTTTCGATGCAACTGCAAGTATTGGGCTACATTCCGCGTGTTATAGAACTAGATACCTATTACATAGGGAAAGATAAAACGCCATTAGATGAAAACGGTCAACCAGACTATGAGTGCCTTGGAGCTTTAAATGTTGAGCAATTAAACAAAGACTTAGTTGATTTATTTTCTGGTAAAGAAATTGAGCTTCCTGCCTACGACTTTACTGAAGGGAAAAGCTATAAAAGTGGCAAAATGATGAAACTGCATGAACATGAAATATTGGTGCTTGAAGGTATTCACGGCTTAAATGATAAGCTTACACCATCAATTCCAAAAGAAAAAAAGTTTAAAATATATTTATCTGCATTAACACAGCTTAATCTTGATGATCATAACAGAATATCTACAAGCGATAACCGCTTAGTTCGACGCATTGTTCGCGATTACAATTTCAGGGGAATGTCTGCAGTTGCTACGATGCGAATGTGGGAAAATGTTCACAGGGGCGAAAGGGCGTATATTTTCCCTTTTCAAAATAATGCTGATGTTATGCTAAATACTGCACTTGACTATGAACTTGCTGTGCTAAAAGTATATGCAGAGCCGTTGTTGCGTTGTGTAACACCATTAGAAAAAGAATATGATGAAGCAACACGAATATTACGATTTTTGGATAACTTTGCCCCAATTCCGGCAAGCCTTGTACCGAGTCAGTCAATTATTAGAGAATTTATAGGCGGAAGCGATTTTAAATACTAAGATAATTCCTAATTCCAAATGCCTAATGTGGTGGGTAGAGCAGGGAAGAGGGAAGAAACCACAGATTTGTATAGGGTAAAATCTAGGGTAGGGATTAGGTTAAACTTAGTTGATTACACCGATTATAGCTATCATGTATAAAAATAACTTCCAAACGTAAAAAAAATCTGTGTAATTCTTTTGGATAAAAACTTGCACAAAGTAAAAATCTGTGCTACTCTTAGCGCATGAATGCGGACAACACCCCAACAGTAGAAGAACTCAAAAAGACAATGCTTTCCTCAAATGAATCATGGTGCATAACTGGAAAGTCATCGCTTGTAAAGCAATCATTTTTTAATTCACTTATCTCAAAAGATGTATCTCTAGTTTCTTTAGAGCTTGCAACTAATGTAATTCTGGAAGAGCGAAAAAATGATGATAGCGAATATATCGAAGGGGGAGTAGATGCAGGTCGTACCGTTTTAAAATATTTAAGCGAAGTATTTAAAGAAAATGTGGATACACTTGAAAATCATTTTGCTGTAGAATTGTGTGGAATAAAAAAAATATTGCAACGCGGTTTAAAATATCTTTCTACAGGCGAAATGAGAAGAACGCTTTTTTGTAAAGCTATTTTGGAAAATCACTTTCTTATGCTTTTGCATGAGCCATTTGCAGGTCTCGATAGTGAATCACATGCTACATTTTTTAACTATATAGATTCTCTTATAAAAACAAAACAAAGGCATATTATTCTTAGCGTTGAAAGATTTATTGATTGTAGCCCTGCAATTGAAAATATTGTTGAGTTTTCAGGCAATGTAATAACATTTTTAGGAAAGAGATTTGAATATGAGCAGATTCTTCAAAAACGATTGAGAGAGCATGTTCAAGTAAATGCAGATACTACCCAAAATTTTTTAGCTGAGTTTGAATATATAAACAATGAAAGCGAAATAATTCTTTTTAAGCACGAACATACAAAAGATAAGAAAGAACTTATACGTTTTAATGGTGTAAATGTTGGATGGGGTGACAATAAAGTATTGCAAGGTATAAACTGGATTTTATATGAAGGCGAACATACGCTTATAAGAGGTCCAAATGGCTCTGGAAAAACGACCCTTTTAGAACTAATAACAGGAGATAACACACAAGTGTATTGTAATGACATTTGGCTGTTTGGAAAAAAAAGGGGAACTGGGGAAACTATTTGGGATATAAAAAAACAAATTGGTTTTGTTTCGTATCGCTTACACGTAGAATACAAAATGCTCGGCGGTATTGATTTGGAAGCTGTTGTTTTGTCGGGGTTTCATGATTCAATTGGTTTATATGAACAACGTTCCCCAGCTGAACAAAAAATTGCAAAAAAATGGCTACATTTAGGAGGATTTGAGGGGAGGGAATGCGAAAACTTTGCTAAACTTTCCTACGGAGAACAACGTGTTTTGCTCATTCTACGTGCAGCTGTTAAAGGTGCTCCTATACTCATTCTTGATGAGCCATGCCACGGTTTAGATGATGAATGGAGAGAAAAAGTACTTATTCTTATGGATAATGTTGCAAAAAAAGGAACGAGCACCATATTACATGTTACACATGATGAGAGTGAAATTAGAAGTTTTGAAAAACATAGAATAGACCTTTACCCTGAAGAAAATCCAACGGCAAAGATAACAGTATGTAATTAACTTTTTTGTAATGCAATATTTTTTTGTGTTTGCAATAGCAGGCGTTGCGCAAGTAACTTAGATAAGAATATTGCGTAGTGTGGATTTTTTCGTATAAGGCTTAAAAAAGCTGTTTTTGGAACTTTTATAAGTTTTCCTTTTCCCACTGCTAAAATTGCCGCAGAGCGTCTATCATTTAGCAAGAACGACATTTCTCCAATAAACATATCTTTTGGTGTTAATACTGACACAAGTTTTCTGTTTACATATACGGCATAGCGACCTGAAACAATAAAAAACAAGTTATTGCTTGGCTCATTTTGTTTACAGACTACTTGCCTGTCTTCATAATCAATTGCAGTGTATGGTGCCATAATTAACGGAACAGTATTTACTTCATGTTGAGTAATTGGAACAGAAAAACTAACTTCATTGCCTTTTTCATTATAAGTAAGATTTGTTACAAATTTTTCACTTATTTTTACACCCATTCCATGCATACCAACTTGGGCTTTTGCCTGCAAACGCTTTTTCCAATCAAAGCCTTCACCTTCGTCTCGAATAATAAAAGACGCCTTTGTTTTTGCAAGTGAATAGGTTACTTGAATGCGCCTTTTTGCAATTTCGGGATTTTTATTTCGGTCGGCAATCAGGTCAAGTATATCGTTGCCTTTATTAAGCCAGTCCGATTTTTCTTCGTAAGATATGCCACAGTTTCCGTGCTCAAGTGCGTTAAACAATAGTTCCATAAGAACAGTTTGCAGTCTGTATCGAGTTTCTTCGTCAATAAAGTTTGAACTGTAAAGATAGTTTAGCAAAAAACTGGTGTATACTTGAATATCAAATGAATTATTTTTACTAATAAATGTCCAAGCTTCATTTTCGCCAAATTCATCTTGTTGACCTCTGTTATATAAAAACTGTTGATTTTGTAAAAGAATTCTAAGTAATAACGAAAAGTTTTTAATAAAGTTATTTACGGTTTGTACAATCATAATGTTGCTGTTTTTTAGGCTTTCAATCATGTGTACTTGTGCGGAGTCGCGTGCAATTGCAATAATTCCACCGTTATGTAACCATGGGTCTTGTCCAATTGCGTGCAATATTTTTCGCCACTGTATTTGCTTTGAAGTAAAGTCAATGATTTTTATTTCTGGTAATTCATATGATATATTTCTGATAGCTTCTTCTGTGCTTACACAATAATCAAAGTCAAAAAATGCTGCATATTTTTTTTGAGCACGTTCCATGGCTTTTTTTACGCGAGTGTTCGCAGATGCAATAAGTATTTTTTTCACGTCGCCCTCTCGTATAATATTATATACTACTTATGCGTTTTTTTCAATGAAAAAAATACATAATATGTCTTTTTTCTGTGTATTTTACACATTTTTGTGGAATTTTGACTATTTTGTTATAGTGGGATACAAAATGTTCTTTTTGTTCCTTTGCTGTCAATTGCTGAAACTACATCCATTTCAAGTTCATACACTTCAGAAAGGTTATGTTTTGTAATTATGTCTTCAGTTTTTCCAAATGCAAAAGCACTTCCTTTTTTTAACATAAGAACCTTGTTTGCATATTGAAATGGCTGGCTAAGATTGTGGCTTGTTACCAATATTGAAAAGTCATTCTTTGATAGTGTTTGAATTGTTGTAATTACTCTTGTTTGGTTGTAATAGTCTAAGCTTGATGTAGGTTCATCCATCACAAGAATTTGTGGTTCTTGACATATTGCACGAGCAATAAGTACCATTTGTTTTTGTCCTCCGCTAAGTTCATTGTACTGTGCATGTGCTAGATCCTGTATGCCAAGTTTTTCTAATGCTTCAAATGCTTTTTTTTCATCTTCACTTTTTGGAAGAGAAAATGTTGGAATGTAACTTGTTCTTCCCATAATTACTATGTCAAGAACGCTAAGCGAAAACTGAACACTGTGCTGTTGGGGTACATAGGCAATAGTTTTAGCCAAGTTTTTTGTTGAATATGTATCTATTGCTTGATTATTGATTAATACTTCTCCACTCGATTTTTTTAATAGTGTTAGAATAAGTTTTATGAGTGTTGTTTTTCCAGAGCCGTTTGGTCCAACTACACATACAACATCTCCTTTTTGTAATTGAAATGAGATGTTATTACATACTATGCTTTTACCGTATCCGCCTGTTATATTTTTAACCACCATGCTCATGTTTTTTGTCCACCTGTTTTGCGTGGGTTTTTAATAATTAAAAATAAAAAGAAAGGTGCTCCTAATAGTGCTGTAAAAACCCCAATGGGTACTTCAGATTGAAAAACAGTACGAATAAAAGTGTCAATAATGAGTAAAAAAAGAGAGCCTATAATTGCAGAAGATGGAATTAGATATCGATAGTTGCTTCCAAACAGAAAGCGGGCAATATGTGGAACCATTAATCCTACCCAACCAATTAAGCCTCCTAAACAAACACTGCTTGAGGTTAAAAGAGTTGACGCAAAAATAATAATAATTTTCCCAAAATAATTGGTCCAAGGCTTATAAGAATGCTTTGCGTTTGTATTTTTGAAAGACTTCCCATAAGCCAAAAAGTAATAGAGGGAAGAGTGTCTGTTGGATCTGCTGCATATTTTATCATGGAAACAATAGAGGTACACACAGAGCCTATCATTGTTCCGCAAAGAATAAGTGACACCGTTTGATTGAGTTTTGATTTTAAACTGATGAGATATGAAACAAAAACTGTAATAAGACCAAAGGTAAAGGCCATTAATTGTGTTTGAAGAAGATTTTGTTCCAATAGAATAGCAATTGCAGCTCCCACACTTGCACCTGAAGATACGCCTAATATGTCGGGAGAAACAAGTGGGTTCTTAAACATTCCTTGGTATGCAGAACCAGACACTGCTAAAGATGCACCAATAAGAAGGGCCGCAACAACACGTGGAAGACGTATATTATATACAATATTTATTGCCTGTGAGTCCTGTACTTGCATAAAGAAAAGTGCTTTTACGGTGTCAGTAATAGATAATTGGTAATAGCCCATGGTAAGAGAAATTATTGATAAAATGAGGCAAACCATTGTTACACTTGCAATTTTTATATGTAGTAACTTTTTATGATTAATGTGCATATTTTTTTCCTTGACGTAGCATATAATTCATGGTACTATATTTCATGCGTTATACTAATAAAAGAATAACGCTGTTTTATATTTTTGTCAAGAAAAAAGGAAGTAATGTATGAAAAAAATTGCATTCGTAGTTTTGTTAGCATGTATGTGTTTAAGTATTTTTGCAGGTGCAAAGTCGGATTCTGTCGAGCAAGAAAGTACTCGGACTATTGTTGATATGGCAGGGCGCTCTGTTGAAGTTTCAGCAGAAATTGATTCTGTGTTTTCAACAAATCCTATAGGTACAATATTTTTGTATACCCTTGCTCCTGAAAAAATGGTTGCATGGAACTTTGCCCCAAATGATGCAGAAATGGAGTTTATTGCAAAAGAGCAACAAACACTTCCTGCCTTTGGTCAAGATGCACGTGTTAATTATGAAGCAGTATTAAGTGCTAACCCTGATGTGATTTTAGTATACTTTCAAGCAGTAAACGATAAACTTTTTTCAGATATTGAAGCCTTAGAAAGTGCTCTTGCAAAACCGATTGTTGCCATAAAGGGACAACTTGTTGATGCGGATGAAACGTACGAGTTTTTAGGTGATTTACTTGGTATGGAAAAAGAATCAAAGGAAAGAGCTGATTATGTACGTGCAGTTTTTAAAAATGAAAATAAAGATACTGAAAAAGTAAGCGTCTATTTTGGTGATGGTGTTGCATCTCTTGATACCATTCCCAACGGTTCACCTTCGAGTCAAGAGTTGGATTTAGCAGGGGTTGAAAATGTAGCCGATATTGCTTTTGGCAGTCAAAGTCGGGTAAGTATTTCAAGTGAGCAAATACTTGCATGGAATCCTGAAATTGTACTTTTAAACGGCGAGCCCAAGGAAAATATTAGTCAAAATATGGCAGTGCAAGCTTTTTTAGAAAATCCCATTTATAACGATATTAGTGCTGTAAAAACGGGTCGTGTATATGGTGTGCCAAAAACGCCTTTTAGCTGGGTAGGGCGTCCCATTGGAGTAAACCGTTTAATAGGTGTACAGTGGATTGAACACCTTGCCTATGGGGATGGCAATGCTGATTTTGAATCGACTGTAAAAGAGTTTTACGATCTTTTTTATCATATTGAACTAACAGAAAGTGAAGTAAAAAAAATTCTAGGTTATTAGAGATACAATCCTAAAGACTTAATATGATTTCTAATTTTTTATAAAAATAAAAATCTGCGTAATCTGTGTAATCTGTGGATAAACACTATCAAGGTTAAATTATGGAAGCAATAATTTCTGTAAAGCTAAAAGGTTCTGAAATATTTTTTGGCAATGGTATTGCAGAGCTTTTAGCACATGTTGAAACAACCGGTTCTCTTTCTATGGCATGCGAAGCTATGAATATGGCATATAGCAAGGCATGGCGTATTATTAAAAGGGCCGAAAAAGAGCTAGGTTTTTCGCTTGTTATAAGAAAGGTAGGCGGAAGCGGCGGTGGCGGAAGTTGTTTAACAAAAGAGGGTAAAGATTTTTTTCAAGCCTATACTGCATTTAGAAATGAAATAGAAGCATTAGCACAAAAAACATTTAATAAATATTTTTAACATAGGATTACATGCACAAGGGAAATTCATCAATAAAAGCCATTTGTCTATCTTGAATATTTTTACAAGGACTGGTATTCTATATAGGTGATAAAAACAAAATAACGATATAGAGGACATGAAACATGGATTTTGAAAAAGAAATGAAGGCAAAGGCAGCCGAGTACCAAAACAATTTGGTATTACCTGAAGGATCTGAAGAAAGAACTGTGCAAGCTGCAGCTCAAATTATGAAAGAAGGTTTGGCTAAATCGGTAACTCTTTTGGGTAACAAGGCTGAAATAGAAGGCGTTGCAAAAGCTAAGGGCGTAGACTTAAGTAGCGTGACTATAGTAGACCCTGCAAGCAGTGAATGGTTTGAAGAGTTTGCCAACAAATATGTAGAACTTAGAGCAAAAAAAGGCATGACAAAAGAGCAAGCCGACATAGACATGAAAGACACCTTAAAGTTTGGTGCTATGATGGTAAAACTTGGAAAAGCACAAGCAATGGTTGCGGGCGCCTTATCTGCAACAGCAGACGTACTTAGAGCAGGGCTTGCTATTATTGGAACAGCACCTGGAATGAAAACAGCATCTTCATGCTTTGTTATGGACACCCACGATGAAAAAT
>CAZUPJ010000067.1:0-7818 GCA_964622185.1 uncultured Treponemataceae bacterium | reverse complement strand
CTCGTAAAAAAAAGGTGGGTGTGTTATTTCCTACTAAGTCCCAGTTTCCTTCATCTGTGTAAAATTTTAAGGCTGCTCCTCTAATGTCTCTTTCGCAGTCTGCAGCTCCTCTTTCACCAGCTACAGTAGAAAAGCGAGCAAAGACATCTGTTTTTGTACCTTTTTGGAGCACTTTTGCATTTGTGTATTGGCTTATGTCGTTCGTGCAAGAGAAGGTTCCATATGCACCCCAACCCTTTGCATGCATACGTCTTTCGGGGATAACCTCCCGGTTAAAATGGGCAATTTTTTCCATGAGCCAAACATCTGCCATTGAAACATCCCCTCTAGGACCATTTGTTAATGAGTTTTCATTGTCGCCGATAGGGGCTCCAACTTCGTTTGTAAGCTTTGAATAATCTTTCATCTGTTGTCTCCTTATAAGTAATAGATATAAAAAGTATATCACAAATATTATTTAAAATGTTTAAAATTATACAAATGTTTAAAAACTTGATAAAAAAAATCTTGCTTAAACTTCTTTTATGAAGTATGATGCACGAATGAGTGATAATAAAATTGCAACAGAATTTACTTTTTGGGGGCTTTTACGATACGCGTTTCCATCAACCATAATGATGATTTTTATTTCGTCATACACAATTGTTGACGGACTTTTTGTTGCTCGCTTTGTAAATACTGATGCTCTTTCTGCTATAAATATAATTTTTCCCTTACAACAAGTATTTGGATCTGTTGCCTTTATGTTTGCAACAGGTGGAAGTGCACTTGTTGGTGCAATGCTTGGACAAAAAAAAGATAGAGAGGCTAGTAGAGTTTTTTCCTTGCTAACTGTAACAATACTTTCTGTAATAGTTGTCGTATCAATTTTTGTATACATATTTGCAGAACATCTTGTTAAACTTCTTGGTGCTGACGACATTCTTTTGCCATATGGTGTTGCATATATACGACTATTTGTGCTTTTTACACCGGCTCAAATTTTGCAGTTTATGTTTCAAAGCTTTTTTATAACAGCAGGAAAGCCCACATTAGGGCTTGTGTCAACGCTTGTTGCAGGAGCTTTCAATATTGTATTTGATTATATTTTTATAGTTCCTTTAAACATGGGTATAGAAGGGGCTGCTCTTGCAACAGGGCTTGGCTCTTGTATTCCTGCTCTTGTGGGAGTTGTGTTCTTTTTTAGGAACAAAAAGGGCATACATTTTACTGTTCCTTCGACTTCACTTTGGGCAATAAAAAAATCGTGCACAAACGGTTCCTCTGAAATGGTAACAAATTTATCGGGGGCAGTTACAACTCTCGTGTTTAATCTTCTTATGATGCGCTATGCAGGATCTGATGGGGTTGCATCTCTTACGGCGGTTTTATACGCTCAATTTGTTTTTGTGGCTCTTTTTCTTGGTTTTTCAATGGGTGTCGCACCTGTTATAAGCTATCATTTTGGTGCAGAAAATAAGACTTATTTGAATAAAATACAATCGATGAGTTTTTCTTTTGTTATTGTCACTTCTATTGTTGTTTTTTTACTCGCATTTTTTGGTTCTAGCCTTGTAGCAAATGCTTTTGCAGAAAGGGGAACGTATGTGAATGAACTTATTTCTTTTGGAATGAGACTGTTTTCATTTGCATTTTTATTTTCAGGCATAAACATTTTTGCATCAAGCCACTTTACGGCCCTTTCTGATGGAAAAACATCTGCACTCATTTCTTTTTCAAGAACTTTTGTATTTATTTTACTCGGCATTGTGCTTATGACAAGTTTATTCCAAATGAACGGCATGTGGCTATCCATTCCCTTTGCAGAATTAATGACAACCTTATTGGTGATTGTTATATATAGAAGAAAAAAGAAGCGTGAAGTGAAGGGATTGTAGGGGCAGTTCAGTAGCCGTTCCGAGAGCGTTGGGGCGCCCTCGCTCGCAGGAATGAAGCGATAGCGGAACCTTGAAAAGCCCGCCTCGCCTTTGGCGGGGAACGCCCAAAGAATTATACTTCAAGCTCCTTAACACTTCCATCGTCATAGGCAATCATTACAAGGGGTTTATTTTTGGTAAAAAAACCGTTTTCAACAACTCCAGTTATAGCATTAATTTTGTCTTCCATTTCTATAGGGTTAACAGGGTTTTGCCACACGCAGTCGAGTATTTGGTTTCCGTTATCGCTAATTATAGGTCCTGCTTTTCCTGCACATTCGCGGATAGTACAAGTTGCTCCCATTTTTTCCATCGCCCTTTGAACAGGGAGCCGTGATTCTGCAATTACTTCTATAGGGAGTGGGAACTTTGTGCCAAGGGTAGGAACAAGTTTAGTTGAATCTGCAATAATAACCAGTTTTTTTGAATTGTATTCTACTATTTTTTCGAGAGCATGAGCAGCTCCACCACCTTTAATGAGATTGTTGTTGGGATCAATTTCGTCAGCACCGTCTATTGAAACATCGAGCTCTGCATTTATTTCTTTACTGTTAAGAGTGTACACTGGTATACCTGTTTCCTCGCATGCAATAACTGTTTGAAAACTTGTTGCAACGGCTTTTACATTTGTAAGTTTTCCACTTTTGATGTGTTCAGCGAGTCTGTACACTGCATGTACTGCGGTAGAACCTGTTCCAAGACCTATTTTTACTCCTGAAAAAATAAACCCTTTTTCAATAAGCCTATCGATTGCTTCATAGGCAACAATTTTTTTTTGTTCGCTTTGTGATACTTTATTCATATTTTGCTCCTGTAAATAATTCAAATTGTTCATATGCTTGGTAATGCAGCATATCAAGACCATTGCTAATTTTGCAACCTGCTTTTTCTGCTCTTTCCAGTATTGGCGTTTTTTCTGGGTAGTAGATAATATCGTATACTTGTTCATGTCCAGAAAAATTGTAAAACTCTAAGGGATCTCCCGATTCGGTAGGGTCATCTTTTACAAAACCCATTCCGATAGGTGTTGTTTGAATTATAAGCCAAGAGTATTCTTCTATGAGGTCGTGTACTGCAAGTCCGAGGCCTGCGTATTTAAATCCGTAGGGCTCTGCAATATTTTTTGCTTTTATTATTGTTCTGTTAAAAATGCACACATCACATTCCAATTCACTTAGTGCAAAGGCAACTGCTTTTGCACTTCCTCCTGCACCAAGAAGAGCAACTTTTTTTCCTTTAAGTTTATCTGTTCCCAAAAAGTCAATAAGAGCCCGTTTAAAGCCTATTGCATCGGTATTACACCCTTTCCATTTCTTTCCTTCTTTATAAACCGTGTTACATGCCCCAATATTTTCAACGGCCTTTGTTGTTTTATGTAATAATGGAAGTATTGTTTCTTTGTGAGGAACGGTAACAGAAAGTCCTTTTACGCCAACTTCATTAGAAAACTCAATAAGTTCTTCTACTGTTTTTGATTTAAAAGGAATATACACGGCGTTTAAGCCATATTTACGATACCCTGATCCATGTATTTTGGGACTATCTGTTTTTTTGAGAGGATAGCCAGCGACACCAAAAATTTGTGTGTTTTTATCGATAGTCCTAAAGCCGTAGAGTTCGTTGAGCATTATGGGGTCAATATGGCCTATTGAATTTGTAGCTAATTCTGCATCTGGTGGAGAGCAGTAGGTAACATAGGACCCAAGTTGTTTTGCTAAAATGCGTGTAGAAATTCCGTAAGGCCCCATTGCACAAATAATGTGTTCATAGTCAACATCTTTCATTTCCTTAAAAACTTTGGTAGCATCTGAAAGGCTGTTCGCCATATAGGCTACTTTTGGTATTTCATGTCCTGTTCTTTTTAAACTAAGCATCTTTTCTTTGAAGTCAAAGTTTCCGTGTTCCATATTATGATAACTTCTGATTATTTTTATATTGAAAGCAAGGGCTGCATCTTGCAGACTTGAAACATTATAATCGTCTTCCCAGTCTACAAAAGCAAAGTTGTTTCGCGCATCTTGATCTGCAAAGGCAAGTCCGCGTGCAAAAATAGTTGTTCGACCAGTTTCTCCTCCAGAAAAGGTTCCTCCATCGATAACTCGTCTAACGGTTAAAATTGTAGGAATTTTTGCCAATTCAGGAAAACGACGAATGTTAAGAGCTTCGTCGGGAGTTAAATAATCAGCCCTAAGTTCTGCAATGTCTACCCATTTCCGGTACTCGTCTAATATTTCGAGATTTTTTCGGAGCGTTGATGCTGTTAAGCACAAACAAATTTTTGTTTCCGTCATAGTTTTTTCCTGCTTTATCTTGCTATTTTTGCATAAAAATGCAATTTTTTACTTTATTTTAAATTAAATACATGATAATATTACAATAGATTAAAAATTTATTAAAGAGGGTAGTAAAAAAAACTTACTTTCTTTTTTGCTCGGAGGACTTATGGAACACTTTGGGATGTGGGGTATTATTCCGCCTTTACTTACAATTGCACTTGCCTTTATAACAAAAGATGTAATTGTCTCGTTATTTTTTGGTATTTTATCGGGAACATTGATTGTAGCTGGTGGAAATCCTGCCATCGCACTTATGAATGTTTCTGATTTATTGGCGGGTTCTTTAGCCGATGGATGGAATATTCGTATCTTTTTATTTTGTGCGTTGCTTGGAGGTTTGGTTGGAATGTTATCCAAAACGGGAGCTGCGGGTGCTTTCGGACGTTGGGCTTCTGCTAAACTAAAAAGTGGCACAAGTTCTCAATTTATGACCTTTGTATTTGGAATTATTATTTTTATTGATGACTATTTTAATTCTTTAACCGTAGGAACTGTTATGAGACCAATTAACGATAAAAACGGCGTATCAAGAGCAAAGCTTTCATACATTTTGGATTCAACAGCGGCTCCAATTTGTATTTTAGCTCCAATTTCAAGTTGGGTTGTAACAGTTATGTCTATTGTTCGTTCTTCTGAAGGCTTTGATACCTTGGGTATTACAGATCTTGAGTTTTTTGTACGCTCAATTCCGTATAACTTATATGCACTTACTGCATTGCTAATGGTTTTGGCAGTTATTTTCTTAAAACGTGACTTTGGGCCAATGGCTCGCTCAGAAGCTTTTGCAAAACAAACAGGTAAACTTTGGAATGAAGAATTGTATGGTGTAACATCAGGCGACATTGAAGAAGAATCAAATGAAAGAGCAAGTCCACTTGATATGCTTTTACCTATAATTGTTTTAATTGCAAGTGCTGTTTTATTCTTCCCTGTTGTAACGTGGCTGGGAGCTATTGACGGTGAATCAATAACAACTCTTGGGCAAGCAATTGCAAGCATGTCTTTAGGTGACGCTTTTAACAACACAGACTCTTCTTATGCATTGTTTTATGCAATTATCTTTACTCTTGTAATTACCTATATTTACTATCTAGCTCGTAAATTGATGACTTTACATATAGCAGGAGAAGCATTACGAAATGGTATTAAATCTATGATTCCTGCACTTATTATTTTAACTATGGCTTGGTCAATTGGATCAATTATTAAGTCCTCTCCTGCAGATGGTGGTCTTGGATTAGGCATTTATCTTTCTGAAGCTGTTGTTTCAAGTGGCTTTCCATTCTGGATTATTCCTGCAATTGTGTTTATACTTTCAGCTGTTATTGCTTTTGCAACAGGAACAAGCTGGGGAACATTTGGTATTATGATTCCTATCGTGCTTCCTATTGCTACTGGTATTGCAGCAGGTCAAGGAATGGCAAGTGTTGATGTATTAAATACTTCCTTCATTTGTATATCTGCCGTTCTTGGTGGGGCAGTGTTTGGAGACCATGCCTCCCCTATTTCGGATACAACTATACTTTCTTCAACCGGTGCAAGCTGTCCTCACTTAGAACACGTAACAACGCAGTTGCCATACGCTCTCTTTATTGCAGTGTGTGCTTTTGTTGGTTTTATTGTAGGCGGTATTACTATGAACCTTATTGCAGCATGGGTTACTGTATTGGTTCTTTTTGCAACTGGTCTTATAGTGCTTCCAAAAGTTTGGAGATAATGTGAAAAGGTAAAAATGAGGCGTTTTGGAGGTTCCAAAGCGCCTTTTTTTTTAAAAAAGTATAAAAAAGCACGTTTTAAAATTGAATAAATGTACAAAATTGTATATAATGTATGTTATAAATGAAAAATATACATTTATTTTTGGTTTTTGTCTTTTTTCTCAACCCTTTATATTCTCAAGTTATAAATTATGATAATGATATAGTTGAAAAAAATCATTTTTCATATATTGAAAAAGGTAGAATTCCTCCTTTTTTTTATGGGCCAGTATTTTCACGTCAAATAAATCGAGCAAGTGAAAAAATTGGTGCTCAATATTACATTTCGAGTGAAAACAAGGATGGCGCAATTTTTTCAGCAGAGACTGCACTTGCCATGCACTTTTTCTCTAAAGAGGAAAGTATTGAAAATATAGAAAAAGGCAGTGCTAATAATGCTATAGACTACACGAAGAACTATCTTTCCCAGCCTCCTTTTTTAAGCGTTGGTTTTGAATTTTTAAGTCGGTTTGGATTGGGAGGAGGTTTAAAATCAGAGATATATCGTCCTTTTACGAACGATTATTTTGAACTCTTTAACATTAGCTTTACTAGTGTTGATAAAAACTTTATGCAAGAAGGATACTTGTTTATTGATAATGCTTATGCGTCGTTGTTAGTGGGGCGCATCAATTCTCAGATGGGGATTCCATATTCCGATGCCCTTTTGTTTAATAATAATATTCCTTATACAGATTCTATTCGCTTATTTATACCATTTGGATCATTTTTTAATGTACATTGGCAAATTACAAATATACCAGCGGTGGAAAGCCTTTATCAAAAAGACATTGCAACCGGAAACAGTGTCGAAAAAAATAAAGCTGATTATTACTATGGCTTTGAAGAAGATGATTTTCCATCTATAATTTTAAATACCTATCAAAGATTTGGTTTTCAAAATAGTATTATTCGTGCGGGGCTTGCACTGAACGTTTTTCTTGTCCGAAGGAATAATCGGTTTGAGTTTGTTGATTTTTTTCCTTTTTCTGATTGGCATGCAAGCGATGTAATTACAAATAACATGTCTTTGGGTGTAGATTTTTCCATTGTTCCAACAAAAAATCTGCTCTTAGGTATTCAGTTAGGGTTTGATGAAATAAATGGAAACTCTATAGGTCTTGGTGATACAGATACACCAACAATTTGGAGTCTTATAGGGACAATGCAAAACACATTTAATACAGATTTCGTTAGAGCCTTTTTTTCAACAAATATTGGGTATACACATTATTTATGGGGTAATTTTTCAGGTTATAGTGTTGGTGATAGTGCAGAGGCCGCTCTTGCAAAAGGGTTATATAGGTATCATATGCAAAATCCCATGTATATGCCTTATTCTTCTGAATATGGACCTGGAGCTATATGGGCTTCTTTAGAGACAGACATTACTTTTTATAAAAGTAATGTCTTAAAAAATATGCATGTGACTCCAGTTTTGCTATTTTTATATAAAGAAAAAAACACTAACCTTATTGAAACAGTGTATGAAAAAAGAACAAAAAAAATACCCAGTGATATATATTTTTCGATAGAAATTCCAACCTCCTATTCTTGGAAAGGATTTGAAGCTTCTATATCCCCCTCTTTTCATGTAAAAGGGTTACATGTGCCAACTATTACTTGGTTTGAATTAAAAATCTCTGTTAAGGCGAATTTATTGTTAGAGGTTTTTCAGGAAAATAGCGTTTTATCAAAACGATTTAGGTTTTAGTGATAGTAATCAAGCTGTTAGTGTAGTGGTTGTCTAAAACGTTTTACATTGCGTGCTTGCCCTATTAAGAGAAGTATTGATTTTGAATCTTCTTG
>CAZUPJ010000066.1:2018-8004 GCA_964622185.1 uncultured Treponemataceae bacterium | reverse complement strand
ATGCATCGGGTGGTGCAGGTTTAGAAGCCGATTTAAAAACATTTCAAGAATATGGTTTATATGGAATGACTGCAGTTACGCTTATTGCTACAATGGATCCAGACAACAATTGGGGGCATGGCGTTTTTCCTATTGATGAAAATACTTTACGAGAACAACTTAAAACTATTTTTAAAGGTGTTGGTGTTGAAGCTTGTAAAACAGGTATGCTTGGAACCGATTATGCAGTTGAACTTTCAAGAGAATTTATAACAGAATACAACGTAAAAAAATATGTACTTGACCCAGTAATGGTGTGTAAGGGTGCCGACGAGGCGTTGAATCCCGGCTTAAATGAAGCGGTTATTAGTAAGTTACTTCCGCTTTGTGAAGTTACCACACCAAACCTTTTTGAAGCAGGGCAAATTGCAGGAATGCCTTCTCCTAAAAACTTAGCCGAAATGGAAGAAGCTGCAAAGATTATTAACTCAAAGGGTGCTAAAAATGTATTTATAAAGGGCGGCTCAAAGGTTGCAAAACTTGAAGGTCTTTCAACATCTATTGATGTTTTCTTTGATGGAAACACTATGGAGAGAATTGAAGCACCACTTTTAGATACCGAATGGACACATGGTGCAGGCTGTACAACTGCCGCCGCAATTACTTCAGGGCTTGCAAAGGGCTTATCGGTAAAAGAAGCAGTTCATTTAGCAAAAAAGTTTATAAGTGCAAGTTTGTCTAACTCTTTTGCATTAAACAAATGGGTAGGTCCTGGAAATCCAAGTGGCTGGCGTAAGGAAGTTTTTGGTAATGTATAATTAACAATGTACATTGTATAATTATTATTGAGTAGTCGTAGTGTCATGCATGGCACTATGGCTTTTTCTTTTTAAAGTTATTTTTTTACTGTTTCTGCAGATTCTGCTTCATACACTATTTTTTCCGTAGAACTACGGAAAAAGGCACTTATTAAAACGTAACACCTCTCTATAAATGTAAGTTTTTAATACGAATTTGTGCAATTAAACCATCTAGCATAAAAAATCCCTCTCATTTTACCCGCTTGCAAAAAAAAGCTATTAACACTATAATCATATATTGGAGAGCTTTTGTATAAAAGAGAGGAGAAGGTGAAACTTAAAGAAGTAAAAAAAGTGCGGTATCCTATTGCACTAAAGTTGATACTTATTATTACAATATTGGTTATTTTGTCACTTGGAACGGTAACAGTTTTGGTTGCAATGCTCATTCGTTCCGAAGTTCAATTGACTGCAGAAACAAATAATCTAACAATAAATGCACAAGCAACCGATGTTGCTACGAGCGAGCTTATGTTTGCCCAAAACAATGCTTCTGTGTTAATAAATGCACTTGTTGCGATGGACAGAACCACGCCAGAGGCGCAATCTTTTTTAGATTTCTTTTTTGAGCGAAATGAAAGTATTGCACTAGTTACTGTACCGAATGAGATAGAGCTATTGAACAATGCCTTTTTAACAAAAAACGAAATTTCTAACAATTCTATACAATCGCTGTACGCAGGGCTACAGGCGGACTTTGAACGCAGTGCTAACGGCGAAGTTATTGCAAAAAACGCCACTGTATATTTTGGCACACCGTCAATTGCATTGCTTTTTCCTTGGATGCTAGGCGAAGTTCAATCGAGCCTTGTAGTTGTGTTTTCAGTTGAAAGTTTAAGTAACACATTTTCGGGTGGCACTACCAACCTTTCCTTTATGATAAACGATTCAAACAGTATTCTTATTCACCCTGATTTTGATATGATGAGTGGAGGAAAAAATATGAGCGATTTTCCGCTTGTTTCGTTTATGCGGGGAAACAATGTTGATAATAGACAAGTTCTATTTACCGATACAGACGGGATTGAATATTTTGGTGCATACACTAAGCTGGGCATTGCCGACATTGTAATTTGTACGCTTATTGAAACAAGTGTTGTGTTTGAAAGTGTAGATGCAATTTTCTATCAAAATATTATGCTCGCTTGTGCGGTCTTATTTTTGTCTATACTTTTTATTTGGTTTTTTGCTCGTTCGATGACAAAGCCTATAAAAGTTCTTTCAAAAGCATCTGAAGAAATTGAAAAAGGTAATTTTTCACTTACACTTTTACCAAAAAACAGAGACGAAGTAGGATATTTAACTTCAAAGTTTTCTGAGATGTGTAAAGGGCTTGCAACCTTTGGTCGTTTTGTAAACATGGATATTGCTTTAAAAGCCATGAGCGGAAACTTAGAACTTGGTGGTGAAACAAAACATGCTACGATTTTCTTTTCAGATATTCGCTCTTTTACTGCAATATCCGAAAAACTTGAACCAACTGAAGTTATTGAGTTTTTGAATGATTACATGACACGAATGGTTGATTGCGTTATACAAACAAATGGAACGGTAGATAAATTTATTGGAGACGCTGTAATGGCAGTTTGGGGTGCATCGTCCAGTGCAGGCAGTGCACAAGCCGATGCTCTGAATGGTATTAGGGCAAGTCTTATGATGAGAGCCGCATTAAAAGATTTTAATGTAGGACGCGGGGGCGACAAAAAGCCTATAATAAAAATAGGGTGTGGACTTAACACTGGTTCTGTTGTTGCAGGTCAAATGGGTTCTAATGAGCGTATGGAATATACGGTAATAGGGGACGCGGTAAACTTTGCTTCTCGTACAGAAACGCTTACAAAGCCTTTTGGTGCAGATATTCTTATTACCGAAAACACGTACGAGCTTGTAAAAGATTATATTATCGCAGAAGAAATGCCTTCTGTATCAGTTAAAGGAAAGGAAAAACCTGCAAAAATTTATGCCGTAGTAAATATGCCGAATGAAACCACTATTCCACTTTGTGGTTCAACTGGACCTCAAACGCTTGATGAGGTTAGAACATTATTGGGTATTACAAAACCAGATTTAGCCCAGGTAAATCCTGATGAAGAAGAAAAAAAATATACAATAGCTGAGAAATAGTATACCATGAAAGAGACAAACAGTTCTGAAGAATTTGACAACATACATTTTCTCACACACAAAGATTGGAAAGAAGATCGCCTTAAATCTTTACGAAGTGATATAGCAAGCAAAACAAAATCTCGCAGTGAAAAAAATAACAATGATACACAAAAAAAAGGTTTATTACATATTGCTGATGATTTACAGAATAGCGTAATAGACACCGGTAGTTTTGTAACAGGTTCAGAATGGAAACAAATTCATAACAATACATCTATTGAAATTACAGATGATGTTTTAGAATCTGAAGAATTGAACGATGTAAAGAATGATATTGGGGAGACAGGAAAGCAAGAAGAGCAAGGCGAAGTAGAACATGTAGAATTGATACAAACTGAAGCCGAAAATTTATGCGATGTGGATTCTGTAGAGCCAATACAAACAGAAAGCGAAAATTCACCACAAGGCGAGCAAGAAGAATCGATAACAATACCGGCTGAATGGTTAGTCGATGAAGAGCCTGAAGACCAGCAACAAGAGTATGAAGAGCCTTCTGAATCATTTTCTGAGGTTTTACCTGCAACGAAGCAAAAACAAGTTCAAGATGGAAGTACTGTTTTTACCATTAAGACAACAAAGAAAGCAATATTACTTAATATTGCTGTAGTAATTATATGTCTTACAGGTGCATTTTATTTTCTTAAAGCGTATTACAATGCAATAAATGCATCATTTGTAAAACTAGACGAAGAGCCCATTGCAACCATTGTGTATAAATATAAAATAGCACAACGAAAAATGGATGATCGTGTGGCATGGGATAGACTAAAACAAAATACTCCTGTATATAATGGCGACCTTATACGTACTGCTGAACTTTCTGAAGCTAATATTACCTTTGTAGACGGTAGCTCAATTGATTTACATGGTCAAAGTTTAACCCAAATTTTTTATGATGAAAACGGTGCCGTAATTGACTTTTCAGGTGGTAACATTTCGGTAAATACAATTAATTCAGTAAGTGGTATGCGCCTTATTGCTGGTAAAACGGAAGTTACTATTGAACAAGGTGCTGCTTTGGATGCAAGTGCACAAACTACGCACGAAAATGGTGTGCCCACTTTTGAAGATGCACCTGTAACATTGCAATTAAATGAAGGAGAAGCAAAAATACTTGTTGATAGCAATGGAGAGCAAGAACAAATTGCGGTTGACTCGGGCAGTGCACTTGTATTAGATCCGACAACAAGCGTGGTAGAGGTTTCTGAGCTTACGCTATTATCACCTGCTACTCAGCTTACATATATAAAATATGAAAATGAAGCATTAAGTATTCCTTTCGAATGGGTGCTACAAAATTCAGAAAGTGAATTCTCTGCAATATTTGAAGTATCTCCGTTTAAAGATTTTTCAGAAGTTACCCAATCTTATAGTTTTGAAGACATTACAACGGCTTCTATACCATTTGAAAGCGGGGCTTGGTATTGGAGACTTTTTGTTATTGACAGCGAAATAAACCTTAGTGGTAAAGTAAACGTTTTGGACACGTATGAGCCAAGTCAAATTACTCCCAGTGAAGGCTCAGAATATTCTTACCGCACAAAAACACCTGCCATTCGTTTTATATGGGAGGAGGATGACATTGTAACAGGTTGGCTTTTTGAAGTAGCAGACAATGAAGCTATGCAAAACCCTGTAGAAAGCCAACAGGTAAACAATTCTTCAGCCATACTTAATACGCTTGAAGATGGTATGTGGTATTGGCGTGTTACACCACAGTATTCATCTCGGCATATACTCAGTAATTCTGTACAAAACTATGTGCCAAAAGTGCAATCCTTTTCGGTTATACAGCAGTCAGAACTTTTACCAGTAGAGTTATTAAGCCCTGCTATGCATAGTTTTGTAAATACTCAACAAGCAGATACACCTCAATTTGTATGGAAGTACGACAGAGAAGCATCTTTTTATACATTTACTATTAGTAGCAATGCAGACCTTTCAAATCCAGTTATTACAGAGCAAGTAACCGATACATTCTTTACGCTTGGCAATTACGTAAATGAAATAACTGATGGCCTATGGTACTGGGCGGTAACAAAAAGTGATAGCGAAGGAAACATTTCTCCTGTAGGTGAGGTAGGGGAGTTTTATGCCATCTCAGGAGAGCCAGTATACGAAATAGCAATTCCAGAAAATGCAGAAGTATTTACAGAGCAAACAATACAAGAAACTCAATTTGCATGGCATAACAATTTGCCATTTAAAACAGTATTGCAAATATCTTCAGATTCATCTTTTACAGATGTGTACTATGAGCAAGAGATTGATACAGCAAACGTACAAGGATTTGTAACAAATCTTGCTATTCCTTTAGGATCGTGGTATTGGAGAACAATTTCTCAAAATGAAGAAACAGGAAACGAATATATAACAGATGTAAAGCAATTTTTTATTGATTTTACTCTTGAAAATGTATTGCTTACAAGTCCAAGTGCAAATGCAACGCTTAAAACACATGATGATTATAGACAAACATTTAGATGGCAGTCAGTGGAACATGTTGATTATTACATCTTTGCATTATACTCTCAAAATAACCTCGAAACGCCAATTTTCGAGCGAAGAGAGCTTACTACTACAGAATTACGAATCGATGTTTCAAACTATGCAGACGGGCAATATGAATGGAGAGTAAAAGCTGTTTCAAGTAAAGCCCCTTCAGGACGTATACAAGAAACAGATGTTGCAGTACGAACATTTACTGTAAACGCAATAAAACCCATTACCCTTACTGGTCTTTCAAGGGCGGTACAATTTGACGGAGTTTCGGCTCTTTTAAATCCGCAAAGTGCTAGTTGGGCATCAAACGAAACTATTGTAAGTTCTGAGTTTATTCTTAGTAAAACTAACAATGGACTACGGGCAAGCGATAGAGAAAATGGCATTACACCAATTGAAAGTGATATTGTAATGCGAGTAGAAAATCCTACACGCTCTGTAGAACTTATTCCATTAAACGAAGGAACATACTATTGGAC
>CAZUPJ010000066.1:0-1918 GCA_964622185.1 uncultured Treponemataceae bacterium | reverse complement strand
ATCCTACACGCTCTGTAGAACTTATTCCATTAAACGAAGGAACATACTATTGGACTGTGCTTGCACGCACAACAGGCGGTATTGACATAAGTGCCGCTGAGCCTCGAATTATTACCGTGCTTCCACTTAGCTTACTTCCTGCTGTTTCTGCTATTATGCCAGAAAATGCGGTAGTTTTAAACATAAACGACATACGCAAAGGATTTATAGACTTTACTTGGGGTGCAATAGAACATGCAGATGAATACCATTTTGCCTTAATTGACCAAAACAATACTGTGTTGTGGGAACAAATTGTAACTGATAACACTAGTGTTCACTTTGAAGATATTGCACTTTTAGACCGTGGAACATTTACTTGGACAGTTGTTGCTAAAAGGTACTTACCAAATAGCACAGTACAAAATGGTACCATTGCAGAACACAGTTTTACCATTGATATTGGACAACCTGTTGTACCTCAAGACAGAACAATGAGAGGGCAGTATGGTTTCTAAAAAATCTTTTTGCCTTTTTCTATTGGTAATACTATTTTATATTTATGTTCCCTTAGTTTTTGCTCAAAATACAAGCTCGCAATTTGTACAATCTATTGAATGGGATAGCGTTGATTATGCCATGCATTATACTGTTGTGCTTGAAAAAAAATCTGCACTTGATACATGGGAACTACACGAAACTTTTGAGGTGACAACAAATGTGCTAGAATTAACGCTAGGAGCAGGCGATTATCGATATAACGTAACGGTATACAATGTATTTGGGCGAGCCGAACAAGCTTCTGCTTGGTACGGGTTTACTATTGAACAAGCATTACAACCTATTGTTACCGATATTTTTCCTAAAGAATTAGATTTAAAAACTGAAAGTGAAGACGGTGAAAAAGCAGTAATTGCCATTAATCCTATGGATGTGTCTGAACAAGCAACATTTTTTTTACAAAGTAGTGATGGAATTGAAACCTTGTACGGCGAATTTATTGGATATGACGAAAATGGCATGTTACAAGTTGAATTTGAAACAGAAAATTTAGATGATGGTAATTATGAGCTTATTATCCAAGACCCCAGTGGGCTTACAAGCGAAAATGTTTCACAATCGAGTGTTTTAACAGTAGAGCGTTCAAGACCACCGTATGTAAACATAAGCCTTGGCTACACGTATGCACTGTTTCCGCCATTTGAAAATAGTTTGTTTAGCGATTATGATTTTCCGTCAAAAAATATTTCAGGGAGTGCAAAAGTAGGTTACTTCCCATTTGTTTCGCCTGCAATAGGGTCTTTAGGCTTTGAACTTTCTTCATATGTACTCAAACCCACATTTACAACAGAAAGTTTAAAGTTGAGCGGATTTTTATTTCCTGTAACATTTAATGTAGCGTATCAAAAACCATTAGGCAAAAAGTTTGTGTTTGATGCACACCTTGGGGCTGGGGCAACGTTTTTAAGTGGCTTTATGGAGTATAATACGAAAACATCAGTACAGGATGTTGCAGCCATTGCGTTAAATGGTGGTATTGCTGGGCAGTACTTTTTTAACGATTCCATTTTTGTGGAACTTGGATCTGACTATGTGTTTACATACTTTTTGGATAGAGTATCTTTTCATTCGATATTACCAACACTTTTTGTTGGTTGGAAGTTTGATTAAGAAGTAGGAGTAAAAATGAAAAAGTTGTTTGTTTTAGGTATTATTTTTTTAGCTACACTCATATCATGCGATTTGTTTTCAGCAAATGTATCAGGGTTGTATAATCCCGAAAGATTTAGGGCATTACAAGAGGGCGAAGAGGAAACGGTAACAGAAACAAAAACCTACATTGTAACGTTTGATGCAAATGACGGTTCAAATACTACAACTACGCAAACATTTACGCAAAATGTGGCACAAAATCTTTCAACAAATGCCTTTACACGAA
>CAZUPJ010000065.1:0-8046 GCA_964622185.1 uncultured Treponemataceae bacterium | reverse complement strand
GTTCGCCGTTGTTTTCATATATTTGTGCAAGTATAGACTCACATTCAAATGTGCAAGCTCCTTCAATAATTGAGCGAAAAACTTCATACATTAAAAGAGTATGTGTTGGAGAAATATTTTTATCGACATATGAGCCAATTGTTATTTTTAATGGTAAAGATGCCGTATATTCTGACATTTCATGTATATAGGTTAAAAACTCGTATACTGTTTGTGGTTTATTATACATTGTATTTATGCGTAAAATACACTCTCTTTTTGTACCAATACAATTAATGTTGGCAACTATTCTTTGAGAATCTTCAGTATTTTGCATGGATTCTAATAGCATTGCTATTTTGTTTGTATCGTCTTCTAAAATATTGTCAATATTTTTATATACTTCTTTTTGTACTGATAGGGCAGCTAATTCTGCTTCGATGGTGCTACTTTTTTCTAATAGACTATTATTTATTTCAAGCTGTTCAATATTACTTTTCAACTTTTCTTTAGTTTTGTTTAGTGCAGTGAAATCCTCATAAAATAAAAATGTTCCGCCATGTATAAGGCTATGTCGTAATACATGATTATTTGTTATTTCTTTTTTTTCACTTGACCTTAACATAATAGAGTTTTTAATATCTCTTATTTCCATTTGGAGACTTGAGTGAGCAAATAGTTTTCTGTAGCCCTTATTTACTGGAAATAACCTACTTTGAATGCATGCTTCTGTAAATAGAATAAGCATAATGCCTGTTCCGTACCCTACATCAAAGTCACGTGCTATGGGGATACGTAGAACTACACCAATGGTATATAATAGTGTAAGTGTTGCTACCATTAAAGGGAGTAAAAAGGCCCATTTTCTCGGAATTTTAAATGATTTATATAATAAAATAGCAAGTGCAAAAAATAAGCTTACATAAATCCAGCACATGACGAAATAATAGCCCCAATTGTAGTAAAAATAGGTATGAATATAATCGTATACATCAAAAACTTGTTCATGAATGTTATTAGTTGCAACAAAAAGAATAGGAATACATGATAAAACAAAGTATATTTTATACTGAATTGGTGCTATAAATGATTCATTATTTTTACCAGTCATAATTGCAATGTACACAAAAAGAACTGGCATCATAACAAAAGGAAAGTAAAATGCATACCACAAAAAGGTTTCTAAGTTTGGCATTGTTCCAACTAACGCTTTTAGGAATTGCGTTGTTGCTAATAAAAGCTCCAAAAGAAAAATGCACATAAGGATTATGCGAATATTTTTTTGCGTTACACGAAAAATAATTGAAGTGATGTAAAAAACGAGTATAATAATACAAAATATGTATGCAAAGGTTTGTTCTTTTCTGTTGGCAAGTCCATAACGTTTTACCTTAAATGAATCCCTTCTCATAATGGAGTCTACTGTAGCAATTGCTTTGTTGTATTCAGTAAAGTCTTTTGTAATGCTGGCATTAGCATACTGTTCTGCGTTTGGATAAAAAGAGTTTGCAGTTCCATCAAGAAGTCGAAGATCCTTTTGTATGAGTGCCTCATTAAGTTTTTCAGAAGAGAAAATGGCATCTTTTTTGTGTAAAATGCCTGCTACAAAACTTTGTGTTCCCTCACTTGGAAAAACTATTTCAATATTACGGCCTTCTTTTATGAGTTGAACTGCTTCTGAATCGTGCATTACGGAAATGGGAAGAGTATCATCATTTGAAAAGAAGCGGTTGTCATCAAAGAGCATTCTAAATTTTTTTGCAATTGCCTTTATATTATAACTGCCATATAAAGCCTTTGCCATTGATGTAACTATATGGTAGTTTTTAGGTGTATTCCACGTCATTTTTCCAATATTATTGCCAAAAGAAAAATTTATTGGAAGGTTGCATTTTAACAAATCGTTCCAGCTGGTAATGTGTTCTGATGTTTGCTCTCTGTCAATTGCTATCACAACTGTTTGAACATAGTGTGGAGTAAATGTGTAATTGGGGTTAGTGTTTACAAGAGGAATAGCTTCTGTCTCTCGAGCGCTGATGTTCTTGCCGTTTTCAAAGTTTCTTAACGCATAGGAGTTAGAACCTGTTTCTATGTGTATTTGCGTAAATGCTTCTTGTAGGGCATTTGTATATGCATGTTGATTTTCTGCCACTGTAAGTGCAAGAGGGGAATCTTGTGAATGTAGGGGGATAAAAATATATAAACATGCTAAAATGCTGAGAATAGTTTTTTTAGTACACATAGGTTCCTTCCCTTTTACATAGTATACTACAAGATTGAAAGGTGTGCAAATATTTTTTTTACTCAAAACCGTTATTTGGCATAAGGACTCCAGGTTTAAAAATTGTGTCGTTTGACACATTTACAATTTAAAAATTCTGTGTTATAATTAGCATCAGGTATGCTTTGTTTTTTTGATAAGGCTTGCGTGTGTATTTGCATATTTGAAGATACCTATGAAAAAGATTGCAGTATTGATATTTACATCATTATTTTTTTTCTCTTGTGAATGGTTTCACGCAGATCTAATTGCATACTTAGACTACTACACAAATACCGCTTTAATAGATCGACACGAGCTTGACGGAAGTTATCCTGTTGTGGGCGGAATAACGCAAATTCCTTCAGGAAGTTCTAGGAAAATACAGTTTGTAATGATAAATCCACAACAATATTCCCTAAATGGAACTTTAAGTTGGAATAATGATCCGCTTGGTGGTGTGCCGGTGGAATACGGAAAACACTACACGCTAGAACAAATACAATACAATATTTTTGAATTAACATTTACAAATGAGTTTTTAACTACAGTAGATTCTAATCCTGCACTTGGTAACATTTCGGGAACCATTGGCATAAATGAAAAAGAAACAGGCAGAGCTTTTGAAAGCTATTCATATACACTTAGTGTAAACTCACCGCCCGCAGCAGTATTGAACGCACAGTTTTCAAAGGCAACAACTAATGGGAGAGAAACATGGTGGTTGAGCTTTAATGTTCCAGAAAAAACGGGAATTAATTCTGATATAAAAGAAATAACAATAGATGGTACTGTATATGATTATGCAGATACTCGATTTATAACAACAGCCCCTACTGGGTTAAAAGATTCACTTGGAAACAATGTTGTTTTAGTTGGATCAACACAGCGATACGTAGACACAGGGCTTGCTTCTAATATAGAGGCAAATAGAACAATAACTGTATCAGACAGTAGGGGGTTAAGCACCGCTATAACGATAAACACAGGCGATATTCCCATAGTTATAAGCCCTACAATACATGTGGATGGCATATTTGATGCTGCTACAGGAACTAAAACTGTAAGTATAAGTAGCACAATAGATGGAGCAACAATTTACTATACATTGGATGGTAGTATACCAACAACTTCAAGTGCACTCTACAATGCACCGTTTAGTATAAACTTAAAAGATTCAAACGTAACGGTAAAAGCTATGGCAGTTAACACCGGTATGAAAGATTCTTCGGTTGCAATTCAAGAATTTTTACAAGTACCTCAAGTTTCTGCTCCAAGTATTACTGCAAGTGAAGCTGATGGGTTGGGTAATAAAACGGTAACTATAGGCACAACTACCGCAGGTGCAACAATATATTACACTACAGACGGAAGCGAGCCTGCAACAATAGCGGGTGGAAGTACACACCAATACATTGGAACTGTCTTTGACGTAGCTCCTCCAACGCTCATAAAAGCCATTGCCGTAAAAGCCGATATGATACACTCACTTGTTGCAAGTTATAATATTGGTGCCGCAGGCACTGTAGATACTCCTCTGTTTAGTCCTATTCATGGTAGCACGGTAATAGGCGGAACACCACTTGTAATAACAAGTGCTAACAGCGAAAAAATATACTACACAACAGGAGTAAACAACGTTTTTGACAGTAAAAATCCAACAGCAAACAATTGGAAATTGTACGATTCTACTGCTGCAATAGAGTTTTTAAGTGGAATTGTTGCAACCTATAGGGCAATTGCCACAAAAGACGGTTTAATAAACTCTAGTATAGCAAGTGCAACCTATACACAAGAAAAAGTTGTAATGCCAAGTATAACTATAAGTGAGCCTGATGGACGTGGCTATCGAACGGTAACAATAAGTACAGTCCCAACTGATGCAACACTATACTATACAACAGATGGTAGCAACCCAAATATGTCTAGTAGTCAGTATACCAATCCTTTTAGCGTGGATGTAAATACAAGCACAGTAACAGTAAAAGCACTTGCAATTAAAGCCGGTATGGTAGACTCCGATGTTACAGAGAAAATAGTGCCACGAGCAAATGCAGTAAATACGCCTGTCTTTGATTCTCCATACTCTGTGCCGAGTGGAACAGAACTTGCATTAAGCACAACTACCCCGGGTGCAACAATATATTATACCACTGGAGGTAGTGATTTTAGTGCTGGAGATTGGTTAGTTTACAGCGATTCCTCTAAACCTACAATAAACTTTACTGCAGGTGTTACTTCAGTAACCTATAGGGCAATTGCCACAGGTACTAATTTGGCAGATTCTCCTGTAGCAACACAAATTTACACACAAGCAGAAATTACTAACAGTAGCATTACAGACGATGATATAGAGCCAAGTATTGAAAATGCAACAGCGAGTGGAATATGGAAAATTTCAAGTGGTAGTTTTACTAGTTCTAATTCAGTTATAACTATACATGCAGGTGCAAGCCTCTCTATTCCAGGTATTGAAGCAGCACTTCAAAATGCAATAAGCATACCAAATACCAGTGTAAGTGTTGCATTCACTACAGGAACCGCAGGTTTAGGACAAAAAACCTTTACAGCAACCCTCACTGCAACCAATGGGTATATTTTTCCCGGCGGAAGCCAAACAAAAAATATACCAATAACTTTTACCGTAAAACAAGTAATAGCTACCAGTGCTATTGACGATTCTGATGGCAATATAAAACCATCAGCAGTAGGTGGGGTAAGCTTTGATACTGGCACATGGAATATTGTAGATGGAGCTTTTGTTGCATCTGAAACAACACCGTTTGTAACCATGTCCTCAACGTATTCTATTAGTCAAATAACGGATGGTATTAAGAATCTTATTTCTGTGCCTAATACCACAACAACATCTATAACATCTTCTGGTTCTGCCCCAGGATCAGTGCCACTATCAATACTATTAACTGCAAATGAAAACTACGTTTTTGATTCTTTCGGTACTAAGACAAAAACAATACCTATGAATATTACATTTAAGTACTTGGTAGATATTAATGATGATGATATTGCCCCAAATAACTCTTCAACCATGCACTACATAGGTACATGGTCAATAGCAAATGCACGCTTTGAAGGATCTGAAAGTGCGTCAAGTATTAATGCTATAGATAGTGTAACTATAACAGATATTGCAACTGCCTTAGAAAATGCTATTACTATTAACAATGCAAGTGTTGCTGTTACTCATAAAAGCGGTAGCATTCCAGGTGTTGTTACAATGACAGCCACACTTACACCTGACGAAAACTATGTTGTAGACAAAGAGCCTATAGATATTACATTTACCGTAAAACAAGTTATAAGTGGCGACATACGTACAGAAGAGGTAAATGCAAGTCCAACAGTCGCAAATGCAGGTCTCTCTGCATTTACCATTGATAACTTTGAAACTGTATCAGATTTTACTGCAACCTTTGCGTATAATGATATTACCGAAACGCAAAGAATAACTGCAATAGTAGCTGCGGTAAATAGTGCCATTGGTGCAGTTTCATCGTTACCTACAGGTGCTACATGGGCAAACATCGATGAAGGTGATGTTGAAGTATTTGGAACACAGGCAAGGATTACGTTCTCCTTTGGGTCAACTGGAAACTACGTATTTAGCATAGAAGGAGCAACTGATAAAGGCCTTGTCTTCACTGTAAGTGATACGTTTATTTCTAGTCAAGCTACCTACTATGTAGCTGAAACTGGTGCAGACGACAATTACGCAGGCACAGAAGCTTACCCTTTTGCCTCTGTTCAACGTGCGGTAGATGTAATTAAAGCAATTAGAGAAGGAAATGCAACCACTATTAGTATTAGTGGAATCATAACAAACAAAGGCAGTGTTACTGGTACATACGACATGGTAGCAATTAGCGGCGGTAATGACACCCTCAACATAACACTGCTGGGTGCCAGTGCCGGTGCTACTATCAATGCAGGGGCACAGTTTACCTCTGCGGGAGTTATCGAAGAGGAAGGTTTAGGAAGACGTGTTCTTCTTGTTGGTGGTGCAAAAACCACCGTAACCCTTGGCGTTAATCTTACCCTAACCGGTGGGTATCCTAAGAGATTTAATAGTGATTATGATGGTGGTGGTGTGTATGTCAATGGTGGAATATTCAACATGAGTGGCGGTACAATCAGTGGTAACATATCTGGTACTGCGGAAGAAAGCTTTGGTGGCGGTGTGTATGTCTCCTATAATGGAACATTCACCATGAGTGGAGGAACTATTAGTGGCAACTATGCTTATAATGGTGGTGGTGTGTCTGTCTATGGTGGTAATAGTTATAAAAATACTACATTCACTATGGAAGATGGCCTTATCGATGGCAACTATGCACAACAAGGTGGTGGTGTGCACGTCGGTGGTGGTGGAACATTCACTATGAAAGATGGGACTATCAATGTCAATAATGCTACTGGTTCCGGTGGTGGTGTGTACGTCAATAGTGCTGATTATTCTTCTGGGGAATTCACCATGAGTGGAGGAACTATTAGTAAAAACTCTGGTCCTAGTGGTGGCGGTGTGTACGTCGTTGGTTATGATTCCGTCTCTCATGGTAATTTCGTTGCAAAATTCAACATGAGTGGAGGAACTATTAGTGAAAACACAGCTACGAGTCTTAATTGGGCAGAAGGTGGTGGGGTGCATGTTAACTCTTTTGGAAAATTCACGATGAGCGGAGGAACTATTAGTAAAAATACAGTTACGGATAGTAGAACTTCTTATGGTGGTGGTGTGTTTGTCGGTGAATATAGTGAAGGATTCTACGTAAGCGGAAACCCTAACATTACTGGTAATACAAAGGTTCCAAGTAGCAACAGCAACGTCTACTTCACCAACGACACCGCCTCAAGCGGGGTAAAAATTAATGGTGCCCTTACAAGCGACGCAAGCATAGGCTTAAGCCCAAGTAATGAAACAGATGGTTTTGTAGTAGTACAAGGAGCAATTCCTGCAGGCGGTGTAACTGCACATACTATCACACTCACAGATTTATCAAAGTTAACCCTTGATGATACAAGTTTAACGGTAGGTTTTGTTATAAATAGTAATAATATAATTTTAAGCAATTTATAGGGGGGTCAGGTCAAGGTGGAGGAAAAATATTCTTAGTTGAGAATGGTACTTATTGGGAAATTACTAACCATTTAGGTGGTAATTCATGGAACGATGCAGTGAGTTTTGCAACAACTTATGACGGTGGAAGTTATACAGATTGGAGTCTACCAAACAATGATTTATTAGTGATAGTATATAACAATGTTGGCTCTGACTTTTTCGCTACTGATATGCCGTGGTCATCTACTCGAACAAGTGATAATTCTAATGCATACTATCTTGGTTCTGATGGTATACTGCATAGTGATAACAGTGATAGCACTACGATTGGTACTTATCTTGTACGAAGTTATACTCCCTAAAAGGTGAATTTCGTAAGTCTTTTTGGGAGGTTGTTGAGTTACGTGCCATCAAAGATTTAGTATATGATAATTTGTTGGGAATGGTTTTCTTAGTCGTGCTAGTGGATAAATCTTAGAGCACTTTGTGGCCTTTGTGGTCAAAAACTACAGTACAATCACTTCTTTCACATCAAGGTAAAAAAAGGTATAGCCTGCGGCATCATAGCTTTTTAACTCTCCTGTAACTTCAATGTCTACGTTTTGTGCAGGATAGTTTTCATCAATGTTTTCAACACCGTTAATTAAAAACTCTAGGCCTTGCCAACAACAGGCAGTGTCGTCTCCAACCATTACATAGTTAAAGTTTCTGCCGGTAAACTCTGACAAAC
>CAZUPJ010000064.1:0-8087 GCA_964622185.1 uncultured Treponemataceae bacterium | reverse complement strand
ACCGTTGCGAATTTCCTAAACGATTTTTTTCTTGTATCAGACGCCCAAAAGCATCATGCTTATATGCATAATTATTTTTATTTCCATCGGTAAAAACAATATCGCTTCCATACAGTGAATACGAATATTTTTCATTTTGCACACCACCGGTTTGTACAGTTAAAATCCTATCAAGTACATCGTATTCATATTTCCTTTCTATAAGAGTTCTTCCTACTTCACCAATAAGCCTTCCTGCCTCATCATATTCACCACTCCACTTTGAGCCCTCAGAATCTTTTATACTTTCTAGCATTCCTACATTATTGTACGAGAATAATTCGGCGTTTCCATCAGGATAGATTTTTTTTGATACAAGGCCAATAGCATTGTATTCGTAAAGGGTTTCATTTTTGTATGCATCGATGGTTTTTTCTACTTGCCCAAGATTGTTATATACATTTACAAAGGAATTTCCACCACCATCAATTTTTTCAACAATTTCTCCCCACGCATTCAAAACAAACAGTTCTGAATATACTCCACCATAATTAATTACCATACTTCTTGAATCTTTAGAATATTCAATTTTTGTGTACTGTTCGCACGTTTGAACGTTGTTAGTTTGCCCAAGTATAATTTGCGTAGGACGCCCCACTTTATCGTAAGAATAAAAAGTTGAACCTTTTTCATTTTTTTCTTGAATTAATAAGCCATGCGTATTATACGTATACGATATTTTTTTCCCGTTTTGGTCTATTTTAGTTGCAAGCGTGCCATCGGGATTGTACGCTAGAGTTAGTCCGTTTGCATCCCTTTCGGCAGTAATACTTAAAAAACCTTGTGCATTATACATTGACGCATACCAACCACCAAATTCAGATTGTTCTTCTAAAACTCTTCCTTCGGGGCTCAAAACTCGCCGCAAGTTTTCGCCTGCAAAGTTTTTTGTAGATATAGGTCTATTCCATGAGTCAAAGTTCCATAATTCTTTTCTATTTAGAGGTATATAATGAGCAAGGGTTTTTCCACCATTTTCCAAGCTAAAAGTTTCTGTATAGATTGTTCCATCTTGTTTTCCATTTTTGTCAAACTTTTTCCTGTGTACGCGATAGCTTGAACCACTTAAAAGCTCATATTCGGTTATCCACTTTTCGCTCTCTTTTTCACCGTATGTTTTGGTTTTTATTTCACCTGCAGGATAATATGAATAACGTACAAACGTTTTACCATCTTGTTTTATGTCTTTTAATAAATGATTTTTGGTGTAGTTAAACTGAAACTGCCTTTTTTTGTTTGTGACTGTATCAACTTCTGTTAGACCGATAACATCTTTCCTATTATTGAATGTGTATATACGCTGTAATCCGGATGGAAGTGTTTGCACAATTTCTTTTGGCTTGTATTCATATTCCCAGCGCCTATTTTCACCATCAATATATGCTATAACATTCCCAAGCCCATCATATTCAAAAATCTCGGTAACATTGCCCGTAGACTTACGAATAAGATTAAAGAATGAGTCATACGTAAAATTCGTTTCATTTCCATTATAATCGATAAGTTTTATTATGTTTCCTTTAGAATCATATATAGCCCTTTCAACAAGTATATTGCCATTACTAAATTCTATTGCATTTCCTTTTGCATCATATGTAATATTCTGAGTTTTTCCATCACGGTCTGTATAATGTGTTATTTGATCAAATGTGTTATACTCCCATATTTTTTCACTACCGTCAGTATATATTTCTTTTACTTTGTTTCCTCTAGCATCATATTGGTACTTCACTATATTTCCATTAGTAGTTATTGAAGTTGTGTTCCCAGTATTTGCATCATAATTATATACGGTTATAATTCCAGCTTTGCTTACTTCCTTTGTGGGTCTATGTTGGTCATCGAAATATACTTGTTCTGTAAAGCCAGAATGATTTACATATGTAGTAACGCGATTTTTTAAATCATACTTAAAGTACTCAGAGTACCCTTCTTCATTTGTAGTGGATGTAGTTAGATATTCTCCATTGACATTTGTGTAGCCATATTCAAAAGAAACAAAACTTTCGTCTGGCTTTACAAATCGGGTAAGATACCCTTTCCCGTTATACTCAAAACATGTTTTATCACCATCAATATCTGTAACAGAAGATAAATTGTTTCCACTATATTCATATGTTACAATTTTACTTTCTGGCATAGATACAGATTTCAAAAACCCTTGCGTCGTGTACGTAAAAGAAATTACTCGCCCTTCTGGGGTTTTAATTTTTCCAATATTTTTTGATTCAGAATTTCTTATAAAAACTACTGCATTTCCATTTTTATCGACTTTTTTTTCAAGTAAACCCCATTTGTCAAACCAAACTTCAATACCTCCCTTATTGTAAAGAACAAAGCCGTTTTCAGTTAAACTGTCGTTTCCATCTTTGCTTTTTATATACATATATTGAGATTTTTGTGTATCAACCGGTTTCCAAAGTCCACTACCTACATATGCAAAAACAACGGGAGAACCTTTTTCATCAATGTAAGTTAAGTATCCATTACCAATACTAAAGTAATGCTCAGGTGTATGTGTATTAACTACATACTTATTTAGGGCATGTATTTTTTGAAAAAGTTCACCTTCATTTTTTAAGATTTTATAAAACCCCTCTATTGAATCATATTGTAGTTGAGCCGTGTTATATGCATTTGATGCGGTTGCGTATTTAAGATATTGTTCCAAATGATTTTGGGTTTCTTTTAGCACAGTCATTTCTTTTTCTAGCGTTTGTGCAAGATCATTAGATCCTTGCGTTACGCCTCTAATAATTCTAGAATCCAGTAGTGATGCCCATCCTCGCCCCATTGCATAGACAGTATTATTTGTACTAATATATGTTCGAGCAATATCAACTGTAGATAATGGCCCGTGCATTGAAACATCGGTATCTTCATGGACATACGCACCTGTTGTTGCGAGCACGGGATCTCCAACCTGTACGGTTTCATTTTCTTTCCTATTGATTTCCGCTGAATCTATGTTTTCTGTTTGTGCACCACCTATGTTTTTGGCAGACTGTCGCACATTTTTTTCTGTTTGACCTGCATTTAAGGCTGTTGTAAGTGCAATATTAGAGGAATTATTTGCAGCTTTTTTTTCAGCTTCTTCTCTTGCCCTTCTTTCTTCTTCAGCTCGCCTGGCTGCTTCCTCCTTTGCTTTTCTTTCAGCCTCTGCTCGTTTAGCTTCCTCCTCCTTTGCTTTTCTTTCAGCCTCTGCTCGTTTAGCTGCCTCCTCATTTGCTTTTCTCTCAGCTTCTTCTGTAATGCGCCTCTCTTCAGCATCTTTGCTACTTTCATTCGTATTATTACTATTTGATTTATTATTAGAACCTCCACTCGAGTTAGAATTGCTACTCGAACTTCCGCCAGAATTATTATTTCCTCCGTTATAATAAGGTGATTTTGGATCATTCCAATCATAGTTTGTTCCAACATATTCTTTTTGAGAATCTTTTTTTTTCGTCTTAGAACTCGAACTTGATTTAGAATCCGAACTAACTTTAGGCTTTGAACTAGATTTGGATCCTGTACTGACTTTAGACTTTGGACTGGATTTAGAACCTGAAACAGCATTCTTTTTGTTATGAACTAAAACATTTTCCTTAAAATATGAATGTGTATCTTGAACATTCACATGCGTATAAAACACTGATAAATCATCCGTAACTCTAACAGTCCAAATTGGAACAAATTTTACTTTTCCATTCTTTAATAACAAAACTTTATCTCCGGGTTTTAAAAATTGACTTCTTACCCACCCTCTTTTTTCCGTGTATACAGGGAGGATACTGGCAAACGTAACTTTTCTAAAACCTCTAATCCAGATAGTTACAGAATATGCATAATACTCTGCAATCGAGTCATACTCTTTTGTTACGAGTTTTTTTTCAATTACATCATAGCTGTCAACCGTTTTCACTACTTTTTCCATTGAAAATACATTTTGTACTACGATACAAAGTAGCACAACCAATAAAAACTTACACTTTTGATTTTTCATAAAGCCTCCAAATTTTAGCAAGTAATCTTTACATTGCTAAAGAAGTTCAATAATTATGTAGAACAATAAACTGGTCTACATTTCGATTACGTGGCTCTCGGTGTAATAAATTTCTTAAAATATTGTAAAAAATAACGTATTGAGCAAACTTGGATTTGTTGTTCTCGTTGGAACCCATCCATCACTTTCTTGAACAAAACTGATTTTATTTTCTATGTCACCTCCTTGAACATATGATTCGGGGAACGCCGTATTAGGAACACCTTCGCTGATAAGGGGTATAAAAAATACTGAAATGGTATGCTTTTTTTCATATTTATCTGTTGAAAAAATTGCTTTTTCTAATGCCTCTTGAACAGCTGCACTCAACTTATTTATATCATTTTGGACATTTTGATTATGCGAAAAAATACTCGCGTTTTTTGAAGCTATTAAAGATACATCGGCTATATCTAAAAATACATCGGTGGGGTATGTTGCAGATTTGTACGATAAAACATCATTTAAAAATATTTTTTTAATATTTGTTTGTTTTTCTTGCGAATTAATATTAGAAGCAAGTAAACTTGTAAGCTTATCAAATTTGTGTTTTACATTGCTTACATATTGCATTTTTATAACTGAAGCATCTTTTTGGGTTTTAAGAGCAGCAACAAAATCAATAGGAGCCATTTGACTTTCCGTAAACAAATTAAAAATTTCTTTGTAATTCCAGCCAGATACGCTCACTGGTCCACAGTTACCTGCAAACCAATCTGCTGTATATTGCACTTCCCATATTGTTTCAATTGTGGAACCAAATGATGTGTCAAATGCTATAACATCAAGTTTTGAATCCTCTATACCTGCTTCTATAGCCCTGTTTAAATCTGGAAGCATCATTGTTGTATTTGTAAAGTAATCTGAAGTAACTGATCTCCACCCATTACCATGACCCCAAATTATTAATGCGTTTCGCTCTGAAGGATACTGAGAATATCCAAATTGCAAAAAGTTTTTTAAAGTATTTGAATTAGACATATCCAGCTCTATTGAAAATCCTTGTTCAAGTGCAAGTTCTTGAGAAGATAATTCTTTTGAAACTATTACACTATTTTCCCCATCTGTATCGTTCCTAATTTCGTATAAACGTGTTCCCGTCCAATCTCCATTTGTTCCATCATATCCAATACTCCTGTCCACAAGGCATAAAACACTTATTCCCTTTTTTGTAAAGTCAAATATCTCAAGCTCATTGATATCTCGTATAACCTCACTTTCTAAATTATTATCAGATGCCATATAAATCATAACGGTCCATCGGCGTGCAGGAATTTCTGCTTCAGGTTCTGGTTCTGGCTCTGGCTCTGGTTCTGGCTCTGGCTCTGGTTCTGGTTCTGGTTCTGGCTCTGGTTCTGGCTCAATTACAACAACTGGCTCCGGCTTTAGAACAGCTTCACCTTCTTGTACAAAGAAACTACGAACATCTTGTGTGCAAGCAAAAAATAAAAACACAAACACAAAAAATACGTATAACTTAGCTTTTTTTATCAATACCCTCATATCCCCCCCTGTATCCAAGAACCATAGGGATCTTTCCATGTCGAACCATCTGAAAACTCAATTGTTGTTACATAAAAGAAGTCAATAATATATGGCTCTGAAGGGACTTCTAAAATATATGAATCCAAACTAAAAACAACATCATGCTCATCTTTACTTAAAATATTTTGTTCATATCGTGCAATTATTGTATTAGTACCAACCAAGGGATTTAGCTCCCCTTCACTGTCAAAAACGAGACATCTAAACTTAAAACTTTGTATAATTTTTTCGCTGTTATTATAAAAAGTAAAATGAATCCCTGCAAAATCATGCACTCCATCTTCTTTTCCAATTATGCATTCAGGCTCAGTAATAACATACGGAATAGTTTTTGTATTTACACAACTTGAAACACTTGCTACCAAAAGCAACAAAAAAATTACTGTTACTTTGTTTTTTTTCATAGTTCCTCCAAAAAAAGTAGTTCAACAAAAGATTGCTTGTTGAATGCAATACGCTAATAACTTATTGAACCTCGGTTGTAATAATTTTCCCGTTTTTATCGGTAAAAAAGAGAACCTCAGTCCCATCTGCTTTTTTTATGCTACCCATTTTTGTGTGGTATTCTGATGACTCAACTTTTTTTGCTTGTGGTAATTTTTTTTGTTCAACCACTTCCAATCTTTTCATAAACTCACGGTGCTGTGCGGAAAAAAGTGTTTTTAATACAGACATTTCCGGTAAGAACATTCCAAATTCGAGTGTCATTTCGGCAGTTACTTGTGCAGAGCCTTTTTCACACTGAAGAGAAATGCTTAAAAATCTTTTTGAGTTTTCATGCAAATATGCAACAAGAGATTCATAAAAGAAATCCCATTTTGAAATTGGAATAGAAAAGGCAAAACGCTCTGCATCCCAGTGTTCTTCTTGTATTGTTCCGCTATGTTGTAAGATTATTGAACGAATAACACTATTGTAATTTTCTGTTTTTTCAATACTGTATGGACTTTGATTTTCGGTTAGAGCTCCCTCAAATGAGATATTCAATTTTGGAATATTATCAGAATAAGTTATGGGGGATATGTGTATTGCCTTTTCCAAATTGTGAAAATATTCTTCCTGATCATGCGTTTTTTTAAGTCTAAAAATATTTTCAGGAGTTAATCCTAAAAAAGATGTATTTACAAACATAGTGGATTTGAAATCATTTCCCAACGAACTTGTGTGATTATACGAAAATGCAGTACACACAACATCATTTTCTATCCAATTATTCAATTGCGTAAAATAATTTTTAACGAGGAGCTTTTCAATCTGTATTTCATTTTCTACGATAGTTTGTGTGTGCGTTGTAGCAAACATTTCTGTTTCGGAAAAAGCATTAGATGATTGAGACAAAAAGATAAAACTTGCTAAAGCAAAAAAAAGCACCACAATAAAGGAAAATACAAATATACTTTTATTTTTTGTACTCCATCTATTTTTATACACTCGGCACACTCTTTTTTTTTCATTTTTTTCCTCACAAATATAAAGCCTTTTGTACTTACTATTGGATCTATAACTATCCAGCGTTTCACTGTCCATCACTATCACACTCAAACTCATTTTTAATGCTCGTATAACCCAGTGAATATCAATGCTGCAATGTGATCCAAAAAAAGGATGCAACTTTTCAAGCTCTGCTACAATGCGATGTTTTAGGCGAGAAGGCGAAAAGTCATTAAAAGGTGAAAAATCAAAATAATACATATCATAATCAGCAGATGAAATAATGTTCATATTTTTCATTTTTCACCTCCTACTTGGTGCACCATTTCTCCATGTTTTATCAACATGTCTTGAGTTCGCTCCAAGTAATACATTCTTTCGCTACGATATTCATTTAGTTGAAATGAGGATTCTGTAAAAATTTTTACAAAAACAACCAAAATAAAACAAATAACAACAAGTTCAATCAGCTTCATATTTCCTCCCTATTTCATAACGCAACACAGCTTTTTCATAGTCACTTTTTGCCCTAACAAAAGCTCTATACTCGACCTCCAATAATGTTGTGAGTAGCAAAAATATAATAAACAACAGTGCTAGTGCGCCCATAAAAATGGATCCTTTATCACTTCCACGAATAAATATTGTCATCTTCTTTGCCTCCGATTTCTAACCCATCAGGACCAATACTTATAATAGAAAATGGTAAACCCGCTTCATTTTCGTCCATATATACGTACTCCCTTCCCCATGGATCTACGCTAGGCTTTTTGTTTACATATGGTCCTTGCCACTTTTCAGGAACAGGATGCAAAAGAGGCTTTTCCCACAATGCATGTAAACCTTGCGTTTTTGACGGAAAAACTCCACAATCTAAATAATAGGTATACAATGCATTAGAAAAAATCGCTATTTCATTTTTTGCAGAACTTTTTCTCGAACGCTCAATGTACGTAGCTCCAGAAAGTCCAATACTTGCACTCAGAATTAACATAATGGCAAGCACAACGAGCGTTTCAATAAACGTAAATCCTCTGTCTTTTTT
>CAZUPJ010000063.1:0-8097 GCA_964622185.1 uncultured Treponemataceae bacterium | reverse complement strand
TAGTTTTTGAAACTAAGTCTTTTACACTATCTTCATCTATTGAAGTAGTATCGCTGCGCTTTAAGCTTTCTAAAACAACTTTATAATCAACAGGGACACCTGCACCAACAGGCGCAACAACTTTTATATGTAAAGCAGATCCAAATCGACGAATAAAAAATACACCATCCGCATCTTTTGGAAGTGAATCTTCACCAAATTCATCAATTGCTGACATACCTGCGGCCATTTTTGCTTTAGCAGCCTTTGAATAGACAGGGTTTTCATAAACACGCAAATGCCAAGGTTTTTTCATTAAGGTTAAAAACCCCTTATAGCCTTGTTCCAAAACTTCATATTCAAGAATTGGCACACGCGATTCAAGTTGTATTGCAGCATCTGCAAGTGCATCTTCTAAACTATCTGCATGTACGTCAATATACTTAATATTTCTGTCCAATTCAAATTGAGCTTCCATATCTGCACGAAGTTTTTCTAATGTAACCAACCTAAACCTCCGCCTACATTATGCCTTTTCTAACATTTGTTAATTTTGCACGTAAACGCATATTTGCTTTTGTATGCAATTGTGATATTCTAGATTCGCTTACCTGTAGTACTTGTCCTATTTCTTTAAATGTTAAATCTTCATGGTAATAAAGTACTAATACCATTTTTTCTTTTTCGGGAAGCTCATTTATTGCTTCCATAATGACTCTTTTTATTTCTTCCCTTTCTACAATAACATCTGGATTTAAACTTGTGGGTGACTCAATGCTATCTCCAATTGACATTCTGTCAGATGACTCGCCTGAATACCATACATCATTTAACGACAACACGCTCGTACCTGAAACTTTTAACACGGTTGAGTTAAAACCTTCGAGTGTTAGCCCCATAGCACCTGCAACTTCTTCATCACTAGCTGGTCGCCCAAGTTTTGCTTCTAATCCAACTATGGTATCTTCTATTTCGCGCGATTTTTGACGAACAGAACGAGGAACCCAATCCAATTGCCTAAGCTCATCAAAAATAGCACCACGAATACGAGTTACTGCATAGGTTTTGAACTTTACTTTTTTATCAGGATCAAATTTATTTATTGCGTCTAAAAGCCCAAACTGACCAAATCCAACTAAGTCGTCAAATTCAACACTATTTGGCATATTAACCGCAACTTTACCAGCAACATATTTTACCAATGGCATATATTGACGAATAAATGCATCTCTTAATTGCGTGGATTTTGTTTTTTTGAATTCTATCCAAAGATCTTCTTCTGTCTTCTGCTCAAAGAGCGTCGTCATCATATTTTTACACCTTTATCTATTAAACAATTACGCATCTTGCGTTAAAGCTGTCCTAATTGCAGCTGCAATTTCACGTGCATCTCCCAATTCCGATTCTACAACTGGTTGTGCCGAAGGTCTTACACTTCCTGTTTCAGCAAATACTGAATCTTGTATAACATCGCTATCATCATCCGAAGATGAACTACTGCCTTCTATATCTAAAGCCTCTATATCCGGTAACATACCGAGTTCATTATCTGCAGAACCTACAGAAGCTTCGCTCACATTGCTTAAAGAGTTTACTTGGTCTGCAGACTCAACTTGAATCGGGTGTTCTTTTGCAACTTGTACATTACGTGAGTCTTCACTAGGGGTTGAAACTGACGCAGCACTTGCGGTAATTGAATCTAAAGAACTTTGCTTAAATGATGCAGCCTCTTCAAGTCCTTCAACTGGAGCATGTTCCCTTGCAGATTCAAGTGGCACCTCACGCAAAGGAACATCGTCTCTAGGCGGCGCTGAAGAAAAATTCTTTGAAAGGTCGAAAGCAGGAGCAGAAGCACTATCAGGCAGCTCATCATCAATAGTAATATCTATAGAATGAGAAGTTTTCTCAGATTGATTTTCTTCTACTGTCTTTTCTTCTAACGAATCTGTATCTGCTAAAAATTTTTTGTATACAAAATTCGCTCCAACTGCTAAACCCACAAATATACCACCTGAAAGCAATGCCCTTACAAATATAACTCCAAGGCCAACACGTCCTAGTGTGCCCGCAAAAACAGATAAGAGAAAACCTACTGCAAAAATAATTGCTATATTTTTTTGATTTAACATATCCCCTCTAAATCCCTTGATGCGACTTTATTTTGGTCAAATATTATGCAATATTAAAACTACACAATACTCTTAATATATAGCTTACGTCATATTTACCAAAACGTCAAGCTCTCATTTAGTACATTTACCATTTTTGTCTAAATTTCCTAAAAAACCTACCAAAACCTTCTTCAGCATTTAAATTTGTTTTTTCAATTCGCCCTACTATGTGTTTTATGCACATAGAACACTTTGCATTCGGTTGTGCCACAATAAAAGGTTTTTGTCTCAAAACCGAAGTAGAAACTGCAGGGTCATCGTAAATAAACCCTAAATACTCAATTTCGTAATTTAAGAATTGTCCAGCTATCGAAATAATCTGTTCGGCAACTCTTTTTCCTTCGGAAGCTGAATGTACTCTATTTACTAATAATTTTAAATTCGGCCTGTTGTCAATCATTTCAGTTGCTATAATTTTTATGATACCATAAGCATCGGTTATTGAAGTTGGCTCTGGTGTTGTAAGAACATATATTTCATCGGCCGCGGCAAGTAAACCTAAAACACTTTGTGCAATACCTGCACCAGTATCAATAATAATAATATCTGCACTTGAAAGTTGCATAAATTCATCTGAAAAACTGGCAAGCTCAGTTTCGTTCAAATTTGCAATTCTGGAAAAACCATTTGCACCGGGCACGAACTGAAAACCATATTCGGTATCACAAACGATATCTTTCATTTTGTAACGATTATTCATAACATCAAGCAAATTCGCCTTGGGTGCAGTTCCTATTAAAATATTAACATTTGCCATTCCAAGATCGCCATCAATAAGAATAACCTTTTTTCCTGCTTGAGAATATGCAATTGCCATATTTACAGAAAGGTTTGTTTTACCAACACCGCCTTTACCACTTGTAACAGCAATAATTCTTGTTTTGTGGCTGTCCGCACCCTGTGGTGGGCGATGCATATCCTGTCTTTCCAAACGCTGTTGCATTAATTCTCGTAATTCAGATGCTTGATCTTCCATAAACTACCCTATTTTTTCTTGATTAAATTTTTCGTCTATATGCTCTCTGTCAATAATAAATCCATCTAAATTTAGCAAAAATGACACAGGATCTGCTTTTTTAAAATTTCTCGGCACCTTTTGCCCGTCGGTTATATATGCTATAGATTTTTGTTTTTCATCCAATACACTCACAACTGTTCCAATGCTATCTGTTTCATCAAGTTTTGTTACAATAAGCGAATCGTAGCCAAAAATCTCATACTGTTGTAAAATAGTTTTTAAATCATTTGCTTTTGTTGACGCTGAAATTGTCAAAAATGTCTTTGTTTTTTGCCCTTTTAGTTCAAGCATTGTTCGCATTCTTGCCAAGCCTTCATAATCCTTTGGACTGCATCCTGCTGTATCAATTAAAACTACATCAACATTTCTTCCATAAATATTTAATTGCTTTTTTAAATCCTCTATTGAGCCAGAAAACGACACTGGGATTCCCATAAACTCGCCATAAGTTTCCAATTGTTCCTTTGCACCAATTCTCACATTATCTGTTGTTATTAACCGAATGTTTAGACCTTGTTGTACATCAGTGTTTCCAAGTCCACTGTAATAAGCTGCTAATTTTGCAATGGTAGTCGTTTTCCCAATTCCTGTCGGTCCTACCAATACTATTACTTCAGGTCGAGCCGTATTTGGCATGTCTACAACTTTAATTGATTCCCCTATCCAATCGACTACAGTTTTTTGTACCGTATCAAAATCATCTATTTCATCAAGAGAAAACTCTTTTTTTATTCGCTCGCTTATTTTATTAATGTAATAAGGTGTAAAATCATTCGCTTCTAAAAGCTTTCCTACAGCATGTATAGTTGAATGCTCGCCTTCACGAAATGTTGTTGTTTTTTCATCTAGCTTTGTATGCAAATCTTTTATTTCATCTAAAATAAGTTTCATTTGAAGACTTTGTGTTCCTTGATTTGCTTCAAGTATTTTTGCCCTCTCTTCGCTAAAATCCATTTGCGTTGCTGGAGAAGTGCTTTGAAAAGACCTTTTTGCTTCACTTGGTAAAACTACATACGTAACTTCATATTGTTTCTTTTTAAAAAAAGCAAAATTCCCCTCAGGAGGGCATTCTCTTTTTCGCATTATTTGAAAGCCAGGCCCATATATTCTTCGAATTCTTTCTAGACATTCGTCATATGAGTCAGCTCGTATTACCATTGGGTTTTGTAAAAAAGCATTAGGCGCCAAGTTTAATCTCCCCTAAATTTTCTAATTTTATATCATTTGTAATTTCAGGCACTGAGATTACTACTAAATTTGGCATTTCGCGTTCTGTACTTGCTTTTACTAACGCTCTTGCTTCTTCTGGGCATAAAATAATTGGCATATACCCTTTTCCTTGAGAAAGTGCTACAGACGAACTTAATGCAGTTATCCATGAACGTTGCAAAACAGGATCTAACGCTGCAATTGGACCGTTTACCGTATCAACTCTACTTTCAATTAATTTTTGCAAAAAGTCTTGGGCTACCGTTAAAACATGAATGGTTTTCGTATCATCTGCATATTGCAAACATATTTGCCTGCCAAGTGCTTGTCGAACCTTTTCAATTAACACATCAGCTTTCTTAGTTACAGCACCAAAATCTGCAAGCGTTTCAAATATAACAACCATATTTCTAATAGATACTTGTTCTCTAAGTAATCCTTGAAGAACTTTTTGAATTTCCCCAATGCTAAAGAGCTTTGTTGCTTCTTCAACTGCGGTAGGATATTCTTTTTTAAGAGTGTCAACAATTGATTGTACTTCTTGCCGACCAAGAATTTCTGCTGCATGAGATTTTATAAGTTCAGTTAGGTGCGTTGCAATTATTGTTGGCGGGTCGACAACTGCATAACCTGCTCTTTCTGCCCTGTCTCTATCTGCTTCAGCCACCCATATAGCAGGAAGCCCAAATGCAGGGTCTGTAGTTGATTCACCTGGTAACTCTTCCGAAACAGTACCAGTATTCATGCACATGTACCAACCCATCCTAATATGACTCGAGCCAACTTCAATACCCTTTACTTTAAAACTATAGGCATTATGATCTATATGCATATTATCGGTAATGCGAATTCGTGGAACAACAAGCCCCAGATCAAGTGCAAACTCTCGCCGTATTCTTGTTACACGCTCTAAAAGTTCTGCACCTTTTTCTTTATCTACAAGTGGAATAAGGGCTAAGCCCAATTCAAGTGAAAGAGGATCTAACGGTACAACAGGACTTATTTCTGCAATGGAGCTTCCTTGAGTTTGTTGCATTTCTTTTTCTTTATTTAGTTTTGCAGCAAACGATGCTTTTTCAAGCGTTTGAAGTCGCCTTCCGATAAAAAATAAGGCAGCACCTATCGGGATAAGAATATACCATGGAAAACCAGGAACTATTCCCATTAATGCCATAGCAACACCAGACACATAAAACACCCACGCATTTTGAGAAAACTGTTTTTGTATATCTGTACCAAGCGTTGTTTTACCATCTGAGACAGAACGTGTAACAATAATACCTGTTGCAACAGAAATAAGTAGTGACGGAATTTGAGATAAAAGGCCATCGCCAATAGTAAACTTAGCGTAGGTTTGAATAGCCAATCCAAATTCTTCACCACGAAAAATCATACCAAAAATAATACCAACAATTAGATTTATTACAGTAATAAAAATGCCGACTTTTACATTACCTGATACAAACTTTGTAGATCCATCCATAGACCCGTAAAAGTCTGCCTCACGTTGCACATCTATTTTTCTCATTCTTGCTTCTTCTTCAGTTATGGCACCTGAATTATATTCTGCTTCTACTGCAGCTTGTTTCATTGGCATAGCATCCAAGGTAAAACGTGCTGCAACTTCTGCAATACGTGTAGCACCCTTTGTAATAACAAAGGTTTGAACAGCAATAAGAATAATAAAGATAACAAGACCTATAACAAGCCCTTCTGTCCCTCCAGTCCCAACTACAAATGTTCCAAAGGCGGTAACAAGTTGCCCGTTAAAATCTGCTCCTTGGGACAAAATAAGACGAGTTGATGAAACATTAAGAGCTAAACTGAAAACAGTTGAAATAAGCAATACGGTTGGGAATGCAGAAAAGTCAATTGCCCGAGGAGTATACATGACAATGAGAAGAATTATCAATGCGAGCAAAAGATTTATGGACATGAGTGCATCAAGTAATACAGTTGGCAGAGGAATTATTAACATCATGATAACGGCAATTACGGCAACTGCAATTGCTAAATCAGAAGAGCGCCCAAAACGCTGTGCACTATCGGCCATGTTCCCACCTATTATTAGAATAAGGTAAACCCCCATTTACCTTTGAATTAGAGAATAAATTCCGACTAACTCTAATACATTATATCATATACAGAAAATAAAATAAAGTAAAAAAAGAATATTTTTTTCATAAATCAAAAAAAAATGCACTGTCGTAAGTGCACAGTGCATTTTGTCATTCAATCATATTAAAGCATATTTAGTGTTTATACAGGAAATACTTTCATAAATTCTTCTAAAATAGTATCAGTCGAAGGTGTCGCATCAATATTTTTTAAGTTTCCTTTTTTTTCATAATATTCGATAAGAGGTTCTGTTTGTTTAGTATAAACATCTAATCTTTTTTGAATAGCTTCAGGTTTATCATCTTCACGTATAAATAGTTCATGCGAACAAACATCACAAATACCGTCTACTTTTGGCTTAATAAAATCTACGTGATAGTTTTGTCCACAATTTTTACAAACACGACGTCCTGAAAGCCTTTTTACAACATCTTCGTCAGCAATAGTAAAATTTACAACCGAATCAATGCCCATAATAGTTTCTAAACCTTCCGCTTGGGCAATTGTGCGAGGAAACCCGTCCAAAATAAAGCCATGTGCAACATCATCGTTTGATAGCCGTTCTTTTACAAGCTCTATCGTTAAATCATCACTTACAAGAGCCCCTGAATCAATTACAGACTTTACTTTAAGCCCTAATGGACTCTGAGCCTTTATTGCATCACGAAATATCTCCCCAGTTGAAATATGAGGAATACCATATTTCATTGAAACAACCGCAGCCAATGTTCCCTTTCCTGCACCGGGAGGTCCTAAAAAAATAAACTTCATACATTCTCCATAAAACAGTTTTACTTTTGCATCCTTTTCGACAAAGAATATAGCACGTTATGATTTTTTTTGCAAGTATTTATATACATGATTTAAAAATACAAAAACCTCTTTTACAAAAGAGGTTTAAATCATTCTGAAAAAAACCTAAAAAGCAAAGGCTTCAGCCTCAAGTTCTTCAACCATTTTCACTAATGCATCTTGACTTAATTGCTCAAGAATAGTTTCTAAGTGAGTTGGTGAAAAGTAAAGACGTAACACAGGCGAATATATACTTGAATCATCACTGTCTGTCGTTTTTTCTACCATGAGCTCAAAATACGGTCTGTCTTTTTCTAAATATTTATAATTTGTTTGAAACGTTGTAGTATTATTTCGAGTGGCACTTGCGACACCCCAAGACACTGACATTGTACCTTCGTTAAAGAAATTTTTGCGTGTAGGCTCTCGCTCTGCGAGTGCAGTCTCATCACCTTCAAGAAAGGCACTATATTCTTTTGCATACATTGCAATGCCTTCTTCCACCTGTGCCCTTTCCTCTCCTTCAAACAAAAGAACGTAAGCTGTCATACCATCTCGCAAATACATTTCAACTATGTTTGTTCTGGGAATAAAATATGTTTCAATTTCTGTTGGAACAAGTTTCCCAAAAGATTCCCTAAGACATAAAATGCTTTCAAGTTGAACAGGGCCAAAATCTCCAATAAAATTGGGGTCTTCTTCTACTTGCCCAGGGGTACTTTCACAAGAAAAAAACAACCCTATAGCAACACATGCTAATAACAATACAGCATTTTTCATTTTCATATAATCCTCTCCATGCATTATGTA
>CAZUPJ010000062.1:5851-8155 GCA_964622185.1 uncultured Treponemataceae bacterium | reverse complement strand
CGGTAGCCAATTCTTCATCCACGACTAATACAAAAAACCAATCCTTTATATTGAGGGGTTTGTAAATGGCTATTTGATTTTTATCGTTAATTCTAAAAGAAAAATTTCCCGATCGTTTCATCATAAGATTTTGTCTCACATTTTCAAGCGTTTCGCCATTTTGTAACTGTGTGTTTTCTAGTGATTGCAAGGTGTGGTAGTTATCGGTGGTTGATAATAGAGGATTTCCATTGCCCTCTGAAATGAGAGCATATCCAGTACCTTGTAACATGCTCGTAAGATTAAATGTTACATGTACAAAAGAGTACTTAACTACAAGAAGTCCAATTATCTCATCGCCTTTAAACACTGGAGCTGCAATATCTATTACCTTGCTATTAGAGTATGTACATGTGTAAGGCTCCGATATTGTTGCTTGTTTTCTAGCTGGATTTTTATAATGCAAGACTGTGTTAATATCTTCTATACGTCCATAGGCTGATGTCACAAATCCATCTACCCCATAAAAAGCTAGTTCTTCAAAGGTGTAATTTTCTATTTGTTTAACTAAGTATTGCTTTAAAGTACTTTTTTCTAATCCTAAACTGGAAAGTGACTCTGCAAGTCCTACAACTGTACGTTTTGCATCATGCATTTCCGTGTTAATAATTATTTGTTGCTGTGTTCCCACTTCATCCAACGTAGAACGTGTTGTGTCATGTAAAAGCTTTGTTACAGAATTATTAAATAAGACAAACACGGTTATTGCTGCTAACAATAGTACCGCAGTTGCGATTATTATTCTTTCTTGAACCTTTTCTGAGTCTTGTTGCATAAAAATCTCTTTAGCGTTGTTTTTTAAATAATTGTTGTTACTGTTATAATCAAATATACCTAATAATATATAGAATATTTTTTTGAAATATAATCATTATTATATACGGTATTCAAGAATTGTACAATATATTTTTTTTACATTTATAGAAAAAACTGTCTTACAAGCTACTGAGCCTTTCATGTTCAAAAATATTTTTTGCATCCCAAGGGTAGCAGCACCACGCATCTTCAAATGTTTCACCTGCATAGTAACGTTTTACCTCTGTTGGAATAACACCTTTTTTTTCTTTTTCTTTGTGATGAATAACGGCAACGGCAATTTCTTTTGGGTTGTGCCGTAAAAGTTCTCTAATACAGTATTCAAGTGTTGCTCGTGTATCATCAACTTCGTCAACTAAAAGAATTTTTTTGCCTTCCAATTTTTTTGTAGCGTCATCTATCCACTGAATTTTACAAGGCTTATCTAAAGTTTCTGCCCCATCGGTATAGTACTTTACTCCAACAGCTAAAATAGGAATTTCTATAAATGTTTTCATCATGCGCGCTGGAATAAATCCTCCAGAGCCAATAGCTACCATAAGTTCTGGCTCATAATTATCATCTTTAATTTTTTGTGAAAGATTCTTTACGGTGTCGTGAATGGTGTTGTAACTAAAATATTTTTTTTCTGACATAGTGTTCCCCTAAAATTGATAACTTGTTTGTTATATTACCTCTATGTTTGAAGTATGTCAAGGTAATAGTATGTATGTTTTTTCTTAATTCTCTACATGCTAAGTCTTTTTTTCTTTTTCTCAAAAAACGTATTTAAATTTTCAATACTCGAATTAATTACTAATTCTTCTGGGAAATTAATATCTTTCAGAAGTGATACAGCAGGTGTAAAGTCTCCTATAGTCCACTTAGAATGTGAGTCAGTGTTTACCGCTACGTGTACACCATGCTTTTTACAAAGTTCTGCTATTTTTATGCAATTTACAAAACTTCCAGGGCGTGCTTCCTCAGAACTTGCATTTATTTCAATAATTTTTTCGGTTTTGGCACATTCCAACACTATTTTTTCATGGTCAAATGCGTAGGAAGGATTTCCCGAATGACCTAAGCAATCAATATAGGGATTGCTTATTACACCTAGCCATCCGTTTGTATGTTCCTCAATAGTTCCAGAGCGAATTACTTCATGGTGATACGATGCAATTACAAAATGAAGTCTTGATAAAATTGCGTCTCCTAAATCAACACTCCCAGAAAAATCCATAATGTTAAGTTCCGCACCATGAAAAATTGTTACCCCGCTTACACTTTGGGGAAGTTTTGTTAAGCATTTAAAATGAAGGCGATGGGCACCATCATCTAATCCCGGGCCGTGGTCGGTTGTTGCAATCGCATAAAGATTCTTATTTTTTGCTTCATCAATAAGTTCTGCTAACGTACTATATGCGTGGTGGCTAACAAGTGTGTGCGTGTGTAAATCCGCAATTATTTTCA
>CAZUPJ010000062.1:0-5751 GCA_964622185.1 uncultured Treponemataceae bacterium | reverse complement strand
ACATATAACAGAAAAATGTGCAGAAACAACTGGAATTCCATCGGGTCTTCCACTTATTGCAACTGCTTCTGATAAAGCATGTGAAGCGTTGGGATCTTCTGTAACAGGACCAAATCAAATATCGGTTAATTTTGCAAGTACAATCACACTTCAAGTTTGTTCAAAGAACTATTTTACCACTATGCCTTTTGTACCTTCTTATCCATCCGCGTATAAAAAAAATTTTAATGCAGAAGTGCAAATTTTTAAGGAATATTGGCTTGCTGCATGGTTTAAAAAAGAAATTGCAACGGAAGAAGCTCTAAAAGCAGAGGAATTAGGGGTTTCAATTGAAGAGGTGCTCTGGAAAAAAATAGTAAAAATACCTGCCGGATGCAACGGGTTAATGCTTCAAGCAGCTGGGGAAATGGAATTAAATCCTTTCTATACTCAGGGTTCTTTTATTGGCTTTTCGGACAGTCACACACATTTACATATGTATAAAGCCATCATTGAAGGTATTGGATTTTCTATGCTTGAAGGAATGCTAACAATGCAAAAACGATCAAAGTGTAATATTACAGAAGCTTATGTAAGTGGTATTCCTAGTAAGAATAATAAATTATGTCAATTAATGGCAAATATTTCGGGTATACCCATACACAGAATTAAAACTACTGAAGTAGCTGGAGTGGGCTCTTCAATAATTGCTTTTGTTACTCTAGGCATATATAATAATATTGATGAAGCAATAAAAAATATGTGCCATATTACTAAGACATTTAATCCAAATTTGCAGGAATATGAAATATATAAAAAACTGTTTATTGATGTATATTTAAAAATGTTTGCAAAATTGGATCCACTATATAGAAAAATAATAAATTTAAAGGAGCAATATTAATATTTGATATTTATTGTAAAAGTTGATTTTACAATAATACTGCTTTGCAATATAAGTAAAGACATGATGGCAATTTTATAAACAGTAACAGTAGCCATGTTTTTGCAGCATCTTATATTTGCTCTGCGTATGTATTGTGTGGAGGGGAGGATATATATGATTGAACCAGTTATTCTAACATTTGATATAGGTACTCAAAGTATGCGAGGTATGCTTGTTACAAAAACGGGAGATTTCGAAGCATTTGAACAAATTCATTATGATGAGCCTTATTTTTCGCTGAATCCCAGTTGGGCAGAACAAAAGCCTAATTTTTATTATGATAAATTATGTGAAGTTTCTCAAATTTTAAAAGCAAAACATGAAACTGCATTTGAAAATATTATTGGTGTAACAGTTACAACAATGCGCGATACTGCAATATGTTTGGATATAAATAAAAAACCTTTACGCGATATTATTTTATGGCTAGATAAAAGAGAAAGTAAGCAAGCAGCAGTACGTGTGCCCCTATGGCTTAGAATTGCTTTACGAATTGCCAGAATGCGAGATGTTTTTGACAGGCAATTGCGTATGGCCCCGTGCAATTGGATTAAAGCACATGAAAAAAGCATTTGGAAAAAAACAGATAAATATGTGATGCTTCCTACCTATATGAATTATTTAATGACAGGAAATCTTACAGATTCCATTGCAAATATGATTGGCTATATTCCAATAGATTATAAAGGACGAAAATGGGAAAAACACTTTGGTGTTATGAAATATATTGCAAATATTGACAGTGACAAACTTATTGATTTTTGCAACCCAGGAGAAGTTGTTGGTTTTATTACCGAAACTTGCCATGAACAAAGTGGTATTCCAATGGGGCTGCCACTTATTGCTACCGGATCTGATAAGTCGTGTGAGTCGCTTGGAGTTGGTGCAACAAAAAGTAATGAGATTGCAGCTTCATTTGGTACTACTGTTACAGTACAAATATGTGCAAAAAATTATATTACACCAGCACCCTTTGCACCTGCGTATCCATCTGTGTATAAAAATAATTATAATTCTGAAATACAAATTTACAGAGGGTATTGGATGCTTTCATGGTTTAAAAAGGAAATAGGTGTTTTAGAAGCACTCGAAGCAAAAAAACTTGGAATTACGATTGAACAGTTATTATCTAAAAAATTGTTTAATATACCTGCAGGTTGTGATGGTTTAATGTTGCAGCCTTACTGGGGATCTGGAGTTTTAAATCCTCACTCAAAAGGAGCTATGATTGGCTTTTCAGAAAAGCATACACGAATGCATATTTATAAAGCAATTGTAGAAGGTCTTGGGTTTGCGGTGCTAGAAGGAATGCAGACTCTTCAAAAGCGTCAAAAAAAGGAAATAACAAGAGCTTATTTAAGTGGCGGAGGTAGTCAATCTGATGAAATTTGTCAAATTATGTCGAGTATAGCAGGTATCCCTATTTATAAAATGCAAACTCATGAAGCATGTGGACTAGGCTCTTCCATTGTTGCCTTTGTTGCTTTAGATGTATTTTCAGACTATGATGAAGCAATAAAAAGTATGTGCCATGTATACCGAATTTTTGCGCCAAACTGGGAAGAGCACAAAATTTATAAAAATTTATACAATGATGTATATGTTAAAATGTTTGGAAAACTTGAGCCTTTATATAAAAAAATCATAGACATAGTTACCCATTCCACATTGTCAAAATAGCAAAGATAATACTTATTTATTTTTTTTCTTGCCTCTTGCACTATCTCATGATATACTATGCTTGTGCTTGTTGGAGGCTAGTATGAAAAAAATAACACTTGGACGAACAGGAATTGATGTTTCACTCATTGCATATGCAGGTATTGTTTCTATGGATGTTGGACAAGAAAAGTCCGATGAATATGTTGCTTACGCAATTGAAAAAGGCGTAAATTATTTTGACATTGCACCAAGCTATGGCGATGCCCAAAAAATAATGGGGCAATCTATTCTCCCGTATGTTAAAGATATTCACATTGCATGTAAAACATTTGAACGTGATGCTGAAAATGCAAAAAGAGAGTTGGAAGAATCGTTAGAAATGTTGCATACCGATACATTTGCTGTATATCAAATGCACTCAGTACAAAGTGTTGAAGATGTAGACAATGCATTTAGAAAGGGCGGTTCTTTTGAAGTTATATTATCTGCAAAAGAGCAGGGCATTGCAAAAAATATTGGTATAAGTTGCCACAGTGAAGAGGCAGCACTTAGAGCTTTAGAACTCTACGATTTTGATACCGTGCTTTATCCAACAAACTGGGCACTTTATGAAGCAAAGGGGTTTGGTAAAAGAATTGTCGAAGTTATAAAAGAGCGAAATCTTGGCTTTTTAGGAATGAAATCTATGATTGAACGCTCTTGGTCCGATGAAGAAAAAAATGCTTCTGCATACCCTAAATCATGGTGCAAACCTTTTACACCTGGGCATGAAGCATTGCTTCCAGCTATGCGCTATGTAACAAATCTTGTACAACCACATATCCTTGTTCCGCCTGGAAATTTTGAACATTTTAGTTTTGCCGTTGAACATGTTGATGAAATATTTTCACCATTTACATATACAGATAAAGCCCTTTTGCAAAGAGAACTTGTAAATATTGGCGATCAATTTTTCTTTTAAATATGTTAAAAAAAACAACGCAAGTAATCTTGCGTCGTTTTTTTCATAAATCTTCGTGTGCAATTGTGTATATACTCGCACAGTTGTGGCACACAATTACTAGCGGATCCTTGTCGTTCTTTTTTATATCTTCAATTTCGCTTTTACCTAAATTGCGAATAGATTGTACGTATCGTTCTTTTGAACAAGGGCAGTCAAATCGAATCTTTCTCGTTAATGCAACTGATGGCTTAAACTCTCTAAAAAGTCCGTAAATAATATCTTCTGCTTTTTGTCCCTCTGAAAACCATTGTCCAAGAGAAGGACAAGCACTCAAGGCTCTTTCCATGTTTTCGGTAAGTTCGTTGTCGGTAAGTTTTGTGTTCTGTTTTAATTTTCCACCAAAGTCGGGCATTTTTTGAATAAAGAGTCCGCCGGCTCCAATTACTCGTCCTTCTTTGTCAAATTGAATGCTTGTATGAAAAGCGGTATTAATTTGCTCCGATTGTGCAAAGTAATACACAAGATCTTGTGCGATGTTTTTATTTTTTATTTCCACAACACCAGTTTGAGGCTCTGCAACTTCGCCTTCTCTGGTTTCAGAAAACCTTGACACAGAAACTGTTCCATTTCCAAAAAATGGCTCTAAATCCCAAGATTCAAGAGGTTTTGAAATGGGAATTGAGTTTTGTAGTAAAAAGCCTCGTACATAGCCTGTAGAATCTGCTTCTACAGAAAAGCCTTTGCATGCTCCATCAGTTTCATATCTAAAGTTAAGGTGAGATTTTCCTTTCATTGTATTTATCATAAGCGCTGCACAAAGGGCTGCTTGTCCCAGTACATGAGTTTCTAAAATGCCAAGATTATGCTGGGAACGTAATTGATTTACAAATTGCGTCCCGTTAAAAAGGGCTCCTCTAAAAAGTCCGTCTTGTGCAACAAATACATGCATTTCATCTTTTTCAATATTTTCTAAGTGGTTGAGTAATTCTTTATCTTTAATTTCTGCTTTAATCATTAAATAATTATACTAAAAAAGGAGTCTTTCGTCTAGTTATATAAAATTAAGTAAAATTGAAAATATTAAGTATTTATAAAATATGTCAAAAATCCTCTTTACTATTTTGACATTTTCCTATATACTGTTGCAAGTATATAGAAATTTATAAACGGAGAAGATATATGAAAAAAGAAAATTATTTTAACGCAATACCTTGGAGAGAAGCACTGTTACAATTAGGCCAATGTCGTTTTATGGATAGAAGCGAATTTGATGATGGCTGCAAAGCTTTACAAGGTAAAAAAATTGTAATAGTTGGTTGTGGTGCTCAAGGATTAAACCAAGGCTTAAATTTACGAGACTCTGGGCTTGATGTAAGCTATGCTCTTAGAAAAGAAGCAATTGCTGAAAAGCGAGCAAGCTGGAAAAATGCGACTGAAAACGGTTTTACTGTTGGAACATACGAAGATCTTATCCCTAGTGCTGATGTAGTAGGTAACCTTACTCCAGATAAGCAACACTCAAACGTAATTGAAGGCATTATGCCATTAATGAAAAAAGGTTCAACACTTTGGTATAGCCATGGATTTAATATTGTTGAAGAAGGAATGAAAATCAGAAGTGACATTACTGTTGTTATGATGGCACCAAAAGGACCTGGTTCTGAAGTTCGAGTTGAATATGCTCGTGGATTTGGTATCCCAACACTTATTGCTGTTCATCCAGAAAATGACGTAGAAGGCAAAGGCTGGGCAGTTGCAAAAGCTTTGGCAGTTGGAACAGGTGGAAGCCGGGCTGGTGTGCTTGAATCATCATTTGTTGCAGAAGTAAAATCTGACCTTATGGGTGAACAAACTATTCTTTGTGGTATGCTTCAAACTGGCTCAATTCTTTGTTTTAACAAAATGGTTGAAAAAGGAATTGATAAAGGTTATGCATCTAAGTTTATTCAATATGGTTGGGAAACAATTACCGAAGCTCTTAAATGGGGTGGGGTAACAGGAATGATGGACCGACTTTCAAATCCTGCAAAAATTAAAGCATTTGAACTTTCAAAAGAGCTAAAAGACATTATGGCTCCACTATACCAAAAACATCAAGATGATATTATCTCAGGACATTTTAGCAAAACTATGATGGAAGACTGGGATGCAAACGATAAAAACCTCTTAATGTGGCGAGAAGAAACAGGTCAAACAGACTTTGAAAAAACTCCAGCAGGTG
>CAZUPJ010000061.1:0-8268 GCA_964622185.1 uncultured Treponemataceae bacterium | reverse complement strand
AAGCAATGAATGTTTTGAGAAATGCGTATAATACATTTGTGCAAGAAGGGAGTTCCGAATGGCGAGAAGCTACACATAAACTATTCTCGCAAAACAAAGTTACTCCTAAAGATTATATTGAATTTATTACAAGTAAAAAACTTAAAGAACTTTAACATTGAAACAAGGCTGTGTTTTCATAGCCTTGTTTTGGTATTTGTTTAAAAACAAAAAAGTTACAATTATTTTTTAGTTATAGCTTGACATAAGGGTGTCGACAGTCGTGTACCCTAATTCGTTTTACACCACTTTCTTTTGCACCTTTTGTGATTTCCTTTGCCATAGAAGCTTTGGTGACAGGAAATATCCTATCAGTTGGTTTAAGCTCATACATCATTGATAAGTACAGTTCTAAAGTGTCTGCTAATAGCTTTGGTATTGTCACTACACGATTACTTTTTGGTGTCTTAGGGTCTGATATAATATCTTTACCTTTAAGCCTTTGATATGACTTATTTATTGTTATGGTGCATTTCTCAAAGTCGATATCACCTTTGTTCAAGGCTGTTCATTTGAACTATTTGTAATTAAGTGCATTAACTTATTGGGAAGTTCGTCTATAGACTCAACTACTCTTCGTTCATCTCTTCGTTCATTATGGACTTCCCTTATCAATCTTTGTTCTGAAATCAAACGTACTTCACCAACATTTGATTTGAAATTATCAAAGAACATTTTAAGACTTTCAAGTTGTGAAGAAGTACCTTTTTCTTCTATATCATCGAATAATGTAAGTTGGTCTATACCATAACTATAGTGTATAAAAATATAATCATCAGTGATTGATATTGCAGATTCATCGGTTAATACTTCGTAGTAATTATATGCCAAAGGAATTTGTTCTTTATATGTATGAATTAGTTCGTCGATTGTATCTTTATTGATAACAATATTATCAACCGAAACTTCTAAATCATTTTGTATTATGCTGATTAAATAGCCATCAATTACTGCTTTGGTAATTTCATCTTTCCAATCAGTGTGCTTAGCGAATCCTACAACAAATACATCTGTACCAATTTCAGTTCTTGGAGCAGTACCTAAGGAAAGGATATTTGATACAGCTGAATTATTACTAGTTTCTCCATAGTATCCTTTACCAACAGTAACATCACCCTTTTTTATTGAAAGTAGTTTATCTGGGTATTTAAAGGAAACTAACTTCGCCACTCCTTGATATGCTTTTAAGCCATCAATATCCAATGTGCTATAAAAAATAGTTCTTAGGTCAGAACAAGCAAATGGTGCAGATTTCCCGATACCAAAACTTCCTCCTAATGCTCCATTTTTATTAGATACACCAGAAGATTTAACTAAATCTTGCCATGGTGAAGAACGCTCTTTGTCTGAACCTGTAAGACCAGTTGTATTATAATCGCTAATTTTGAGAATACTGATATTGTGACTTCTTATAATTCTTTTAGCATTTGTAAAAAAATCACGTGTTTTTTTATTTTCTTTCCAATAGTCGTAACAAAGTTCAATAGCTTCAGTCAAAGAATCAAATCCTGGAATATGATTGTTTTCAATATTATAAAGTGAAAACTCTACTTTTACAGGTTTGTTTTCGTCATTGCGTGCGTCTAGTGAGTTCTGACAAATTTCTCTTGCCAATGAGCTAAACAAGCTACCTTTAAAGGTTTCAATGCCAGCTTCGCCTATTCCATTCTCATCACCATTATTATTACTAGGGAAATTCCAACCAATAGCCATAATGCTTCTCCTTTATAAAGTGAATTTTTCTTTTGATTTTTCATTTTCATTATACTTCGATTTTGCAATGCTTAGTTCAGTTTCAATCGCACTAAAAATCTTGTCAACTTCATCATCGGAATACTCATATACATATTTATTACTACAATTTCCTAGAAGCTCTATCATATCAATAATTTTTTGTGTTCGTGCAGATGCAATACGTTTAAATTTTTCATTTGGAGTTTCTTTTATATTCGACATATTCTACTTCCTTTCTCGAAAGCATGAGCTTAATTGATATAATTATACATAATTTAATTTAATTTGTCAATATTTATTTATTATTTTTTGTATATTTTTAAAATATACAAAAAATAATAAATAGCACCCCTGATAAGAGGTGCTATAAAATCAATTACTTATAAACTATCCTGTCAAATATAAACTCCTCACATATCGAGTGAGCCATATTCATAAGCCTTACCCATTCCATTTGGTTGGTGCGTTTCAGTTCTGCTGTAATGCCAAAATGTTCAATATATTTAGGCATCATTTCATCAAGTAATGCTTGTGCTTGGTCGTCTACTTCATTGAGGTGCGTAAATAGTTCATCACTAAGTAGAAGATGGTTAAATATGGGTGAATGATGTTCCTTGAGATAATCTCGGCGAAGTCTGCCATATTTGCGAAGTGGCTTCGTTTCTTTCAGTTTAATTTGAGGGTAGAAGATACCATCAATTTCTTTGTAGTTAAGATTTAATTTTTCCATAATTTTAATACTCCTTCTATCACTTTTGAATAGTCGCTGGTGGTTTGCAAGTTGTATGAATATTCATTGTATATAAATATACAGCTGAAAATTAGTGGCTACATTTTGGCTACAAAAATCTTGCGAACCTAAAAAACGAGGTGAATTTCAAGTTAAATGTGTACTATAAATACATAAAATATCATAATTTGGATATATATGCACTATTAAGGGCTTGAGTGGGAATGACATTTTGAAGTCAAGAAACCCAGTAACCATGCGGGTTTGAGCGGTTTTCGTACCGCCTTTGGCAACAAAATGGCAACATAAATTATAAAAGATAAAAACAGCTAACTGATTTTTTGAAAATCGGTTAGCTGTTTTTTTACTTTCTATATCCGGTAGACATTATATCTTGATGTGTAATCTCACAGCTTATTTCATCTATGAAATGAATAAGACCATTTTGAATGAATTCATGCAACAACCAGTTTTGTTTGCTTGACATGTATGCCTCAAATTTAGAAGGATTGTAGCGGACTAATTCGCTCATCCAGTGCATAACTGCAAAAATTAGAGTTAAAGAGTTTCTTTTGATAATCTTCTTGTTAGTAGGATTTTCTTTCTTTATATACCATAATTTAGTGTCACCATAAATATAATGGATATCTTTTCTTACTTTTTTGTGGTATCGACTGAGTTCATCTAAACGTTCTTGCGGCTTTGCATGAATATCCCACTTAAAACGGTTATTTTCACGACGTACGGAATAGCAAGGTTTAGAAAGTGTGGACTCAATAATCTTATATGCGATAGGTAGGTGTTTTAATGCGTTCTGATGTGAGTATCGTCGGTCTACATCAAATTGCACCCACCCTTTCGCTAAAGTATCTTCTCTAACGAAAACTAAGTTTTTAATTGGGATAAAAAGTTCTGGTGACGAGCTATATGTAATGGTAAAAGCTCGATGAATACACGGGATATTGTAAAGCAGGTCTTTTACGCTATATGTGGTCTTATCCACACTTTCAGAAAAATAACGAGATAAATCATTCAATACACCAGAGCCTAAAAAAATCACCTTCGCTTGTTCTAATGAATTGCTTTTATTATTATCTTGTCTTGATTGTGTAATGCCATGTGATGTAGCACTTACTTGAAACCCGTTTAAGCAAAGTAATGTTTTAGCGGCATTCAAGCAACAATAGTACGAAGTAAGTGGCTTAGAATTGATTGGTAGGCATTCTGATGCTTGAAAAAAACACTTCCCTTGTTGCCAGTAAAACAAAGCTTGCTTAGCTTCTTTGCTTTTTTGTCGTTTAAGCCATAGTTCGACGTATTCCCAATGGGAATTAGTAAGAATGGTTCTGCTACCATAGTCTGCATTTGTAACAGGTTTGAGTAGGAGAAGTTCTTTTGCTTTGTGAGTTATTGTTTTTTGCATGTTGCACTCCTTTCAAGAGAGTTGATAAAAAATGCTCACTTGTCATTTTCCCCAAAATCAAACTCCGGCGTAACCTTAACCGTCATCCCATTTGAAGCCGTCTCCAGCAATGGCTCGCCGTTCCGATACGCTTCACGCATAGCCGTCGTTTCCTCCACAAGCGGTTTGGGATAGTTATAACGCCAATAATCGTATTCCTCTTTGGAAATCTGCTCGTCCTTATACCGTTTAGAAGCGTGATTCCACGCCATAAACATATCGAGCATATTGTGATACTTCGTCTTATCCGCTTTGCTGAGACGCAGACAGATTTCACCGTCAATCTCCCCGATGCGCAAGCCGTAAATATCCTCTAAAGCAAAAAGGGTGTGCATCAGCCCCGTGTAGCTCTCAATGTTCGGCACATCAAGCGCTTCGGGCGACACATCCAAAGATTCAGCCATAGCCGCTATGACGTTTTCTTTCGGAGTGCGCTTGCCACGCTCGTATTGTGAGATACGGACATCTGCCGCTTTTTCATCAAAGCCGATGGACATACCGAAATATTTCATGGTCATGCCTTTAAGGTTGCGCAAAAAGTTTATTCTTTCGCCGATTGCCATTGTAATTCACCTCTTATTATCGTGATTTTCTTTAGTGTAACATATCTGTTTAGAAAAATCAAGATAATTAGAATAAAAAAGTTTGAAATCGCTATTGACAAATACTATTCAATGCAGTATTATTAAAATATACTATACTAATTTGTATTAGTTGATTCGTTTTCACCCTACAAATTAGCATAGACAATTAAATGATCGTCCAAACAGCTAACCGTTTCAGGGAAGCAAGCCAAGACCTCAGCTTTATCAACAAGGCATGAAAGATTGCGTGATGATTTTGAAAAACTTGGGGGTACTATGATGCTTGAAAAATACATCTATGACGAGCAAAACGGCTTACATTATGAACTCGGCGAGGACGAGATTTATTATCCGTTATTGGAAGTACCGAAAAGCACGAACTATCCCATCGGTAAGTACGAGCGTATGCGTAAACGATATCTCGAAGAATATCGTGCGCCCTTGTTTACGTCCTTGCTCATGTCCGGCAAACTCAACGAGCACCTGCATGAAATTGATGAGCAAGCACAGGCGATTATCGAGCAAACAGTTGCGGCAATGGCAACGGCGAACGGATGCGACGACACGCTCAAAATGCAAGACCAAATGAAGTGGGTCGGGCTGATGAACAACTACAAGGCTTGCGCTGAGGAGATTGTGTTCAAAGAACTGATTTATGTGTGATTCCTCCATGGGGGGTACCCTAAAATAGGGTATCCCTATATCTCTGCAAACAATATCAGTCAATCGTCGGTTGTTAAATTTTATGAAAGACTTGCTATTATTCGAGTTTCGGTATATAATGATTTTGTATTGGAGGTGCGTTATGGAATACTTATCAGCCAAAGATACAGCGAAAGCGTGGGGTATTTCTCAAAGGAGAGTCTCCTTGCTATGTGCTGAAAAACGAATTGAGGGAGCAACTTTCGTGGGCAATATGTGGCTTATCCCTAAAAGTGCACAAAAGCCTGTTGACAAACGGACATTGAGGTATAAAAAGGAACGTGATGCAGATGAATCTCAATTTTAATACTGTGGTAGCATCTGCATACAAGAGTCCTGCACAGATAGCCCGTGTACTTACTGAAAATTGGATGTCTCACAATATGTTTTGCCCTATCTGTGGAAATGAGAGAATAGGTCAGTATGATAACAACATGCCTGTTGCAGATTTCTATTGCGAGCGCTGTTGCAGTGATTATGAGCTGAAAAGCAAAAATGGAAATCTTACCAATACCATAACTGACGGTGCGTATGACACGATGATTGAACGCATTACCGGAAATCAAAATCCACATTTGTTTTATATGGGCTACTCCAAGCTAAGTATGCGAGTAGAAAAGCTGATTTTAGTGCCAAAGTACTTTTTTGTACCTGATATAATACAAAAGCGAAACCCGTTAAAGCCCACTGCCAAACGTGCTGGGTGGGTGGGGTGTAACATCTTAATAGGCAATGTTCCTGCTCAGGGGAAAATCCACATTATTGATAATGGAATTGTTCAGACAAAGGATGCTATAGTAGCTAAGGCGCGCAAAACACAAGCGCTCGAGACTAGGGATATTAACTCAAGAGGTTGGTTGCTTGACACCCTAATGTGTGTGAACAAAATACCGTCGAACGAGTTTTCGCTCAGCGACATGTATCGGTTTGAGTCTGAGTTAGCCGCAAAACATCCGGATAACAACAATGTTCAACCAAAAATAAGACAACAGCTTCAAGTGTTGCGTGATAAAGGTTACATAGAGTTTTTGGGTAGAGGTCGCTATAGAAAGATATTATAGGATGGTGTTAAAGTGAAAAAATATGTCATAACAATAGAAGAAACCGTTAGCAAAGATTTTGAAGTATATGCCGAGGACATTGCAGAAGCATTAGGTAAGGCTGAAGATAATTATAGAGCAGGGATTTTTGTGTTAGACCCGGGAGAACTTATTTTCAAACAAATAGCGGTTACACAGCCTAATGACGAGTGTACTGAGTGGCATCAATTTTGAACACCTTACTGGCAACAGAATGGCAACAAAAAATCAGATACCTGTTAATCGTACGATAATTTATGTAATGTAAACACCACAAGCCATATCACAAATACAAAACTGTTTAAGTTTGTGTTTGTTGCGGAGAGTGGGAGTAGCACTCTGTGGATGTTATATACAGAAAACACCCTGATTTTAGGGTGTTTTCTTGCTTTTTATGAGATATTATGCTAAAAAATGATAAATTATGCAGTGGTGTAGGTCGACTGATAACAAAATGATAACATAATTTTTGTTGCCAAGCATAGTTTCATGCTAAGTTCTTAGATTTTAATTAGAATATATTTTTAAAACAAGCACACAATATATTATAGATTTTAATTTAAAGGAGATTTTATGAGCTACACTACATTTAAAACTAAAACTCAAGGTGGGATTCTATATGTTACTTTCGATTTTCCACCTGTGAACATTCAAGGTGTTCCTATGATTAACGACCTGAATATTTTGTGTGATGATTTAGAGCAAAGCTCGAATATTAAAGTTGTTATTTTCCAGTCTGCTAACCCTGAAATTTTCATTGCTCATGCTGATATTGATATGTTAAAAGATTTATCGACTACACCTGTTCCAAGAGATAAAGTGCAATTATCCCCTCTTCAAATTGCTCTTAATAGGGTCAGCAAGTTGCCACAAGCTACTATTGCAAAAATCGAAGGAATGGCAAGAGGTGGAGGTCACGAATTTGCACTTGCTTGCGATATGAGATTTGCAGCAAGAGGCAAAGCTATATTTATGCAAATGGAAGTTGGTATGGGGGTTCTTCCTTGTGGTGGTGGTTCTTCTCGTATGGCAAGGCAAACCGGACTTGGCAAAGCTTTAGAAATTATACTTTCGGCGCAAGATTTCGGAGCAGATGAGGCTGAAAAATTCGGCACAATTAATAGAGCATTAGATGCTGATAAGATTACAGAATATGTAGATAAACTTGCCACAAGAATTTCAAAATTTCCTGCAGAATCAATTAAAAACTGCAAAAAAATGGTGCAGGCCTCAATAGAGATGCCTATAGATGATGCACTTTTAGAAGAAGCATATTATTTATATCAGTGTACAAGTACAACAGATGCTGTGAAAAGATTTACAAATGCATCTAACTCAAATTTTCAAAACAGCTTAGAAAATCAAAGAAATTTCGAATCACTTTTAATGACAATGCAAGATTAAGCAAGAAAGACTTCCGATTTTAATTTCGGAAGCCTTTATCTATTCAAACAATGACATTTGTGTATTTTCCTCTGGAAAATCCCATACAAAATTAAACACCTCTTTTTCACCATAAAGCATATTATTTTCTTTGCAAAAATTACGAACTATCTTTGAAAGTTTAGTGTTGTTCGGACTTTTCAAGCCATAAGATAAGCCGTATTTTTTCATATATTCTCGCTTTAAGTTTGGGAAATGTTCATCGAGTTTTTTATAATAATACTCCCGATTTCCAAAGCGTAAAGTCATACCCATACCAAAAGTGATAATACCTTTTACATTTGCTTCTTTGCAGTATTTAAGCAAACCTCTGATGTTTTCTTCCGTATCATTGATAAAAGGCAGAATTGGAGTAAGCCAGACAATAGTCGGAATGCCAGCGTTGTGTATTTCTTTTAGTACTTCAAATCTTCGCTCAGTAGTGCAAACATTTGGCTCTAAAATTTTGCAGAGCTCTTCATCATAAGTTGTAAGTGTCATTTGTACAACACATTT
>CAZUPJ010000060.1:0-8292 GCA_964622185.1 uncultured Treponemataceae bacterium | reverse complement strand
TTTTTCAAAAACAGTTTTTAGTAAATGAAGTACAAACTGCTTTTACAGAAAAACAATTTGATGTATATTTGCAACCTAAGTGCAATTTATCAAATGGAAAAGTAGTTGGGGCAGAAGCTCTTGTACGCTGGATTCACCCTGAAAAAGGTATTATTGCACCAGACAGTTTTATACCGCTTCTTGAATCAAATGGGTCAATTTCTAAACTAGATGAATATGTTTGGGACAAAGCGTGTTCTTTTATTCGCTCATGGATTGATGCAGGTTTAACTCCAATCCCTGTTTCGGTTAACGTATCTCGAGTTGATTTACATAATCCTGAATTAGCAAAAATTTTGGTTGAAATGATAGAAAGAAATGGAATTTCTATTGAATATTTGCATTTAGAAATTACTGAAAGTGCTTATTCAGAAAACCCTTACCAAATAATTGATACCGTAAATAAACTTCATTCACTTGGGTTTTTTATTGAGCTGGACGATTTTGGCACAGGATATTCTTCTTTAAATGTTTTAAATGCAATGAAAATTGACACAATAAAACTTGATATGAGCTTTATTAAAGCTCAAACCGAAGATAAAAAATCAGGCGAAATTATCAACTTTATAGTTAGATTAGCAAAGCAACTTCACTTAACAGTGGTTGCTGAGGGAATTGAAACCTCTGAGCAATTATCATTTTTGCGTGGTATAGGGTGCGAAATGGGGCAGGGGTTTTTCTATTCCAGAGCATTGTCAAAATTAGATTTTGATGAATACATGAGAAATCATGTTTTAGAGAAAAAATCCTTAAAACCTCTTGACCATAAATTGCTTTTAGATATTGATGATATTTGGTTTCCAAACTCAAAGTTTAATTTTATATTTAATCACTTTGTGGGAGCACTTGCATTATATGAGTTTAAAGATACTGGTGGTGTGTTACTTAGAACAAATGACGAATATTATAAAGTGCTCGGTTATACCTCCGAGGATGTTGCTTTATTTCGAGACGATATTACAAAAGCTATACATCCAGAAGATTTACCTTCAACAACCAAAGCTATGTCTACTCTTAGATCTATTGGCAAAACAGTAACCATAGAACTTCGAAGTGGAGTTCCTTCTACGAAAGCACGATATACTTGGATAAAGATGCATGCAAAGGTTGTTGCTGCAGAAAAAGGTTCTGCAATTGTTTTAGTAAGCATTGAGAACATAGATATAGAAAAAAAAGCACACGAAAAACTACAGAAAGCTGCTGAAAGAAGGAAGGAACTTGAGAATCAACTTTCGGTGTATAAAGATGTTGGCGGAGATGGAGTTTTTACAGCAAAAATAGATAATGGACTAAAGCTCGTATATGCAAATGAACAGTTTTGTGAAATGCATGGAATAACTAAAAAGTATGCAATGAAAAGGAAAGAGACACTTCTTAATGATCTTATTTTGGATGAAGACAAAGAAGAGGTAAGCAAATATCTGCATGATCATATAATGAAAAAAGATACAAAAATAGTAGTAAAATTAAAAACTATAACAAAATCAAAAAAAATAATTACCTTGCTTATTCGAGGGCATCTAAAATTGGAAAACAAAGTTCCTCTTTTTGAAGCCGTTATTCAAGATGTAAGTCATAATAACTAGACATACAAAAATATCATAGCTTGCAAAAACTTGTTTTTTCCGTTACACTAAATACATGAAATATCGCATTGAAAAAGATTCTATGGGAGAAGTAAGCGTCCCTGAGTATGCCTACTGGGCTGCACAAACTGAAAGAAGCCGAAATAATTTTAAAATAGGTGTTGACCTAGAAAAAATGCCACTCGAAATAATAAAAGCATTTGCACTTTTAAAAAAAGGCTGTGCCTTAGCCAACAGTCAATTATGTCCTGAAAAACTCACAAATGAAAAACTCAATGCTATTTCACAAGCATGTGAAGAAATATTTTTAGGTGAACTTGATGCTCATTTTCCGTTGGTTGTATGGCAAACAGGCAGTGGTACACAGTCTAATATGAACGTAAATGAAGTTATTGCAAACAGGGCTAATGATATACTTGCTGCACAAGGCTCTACAACAAAAGTACATCCTAATGATGATGTAAATATGAGTCAATCCTCCAACGACACATTTCCAAGTGCTATGCATATAAGTGCTGTTACAATACTCTTTGAAAAGCTCATCCCAAGTGTATTAATACTAATCGATACTTTTAAAAAACTTGAAAAAGAAAATGAGAACATTGTAAAAATTGCACGGACGCACTTACAAGATGCAGTGCCCATTACTTTTGCACAAGAAATTTCTGGTTGGACTAGTTCGCTTGAACGCAGTCTAGAATTAATAACATTTTCTATAGCGCCTCTTTTAGAATTGTCGCTCGGTGCAACTGCTGTTGGAACTGGACTCAATGCACCTAAGGGATTTGATGTTCTTGTAGCAAGTGAAATTGCAAAATTAACAAATCACCACTTTATTACTGCAAAGAATAAATTTCACTCTTTAACCAGTAAAGATGAAATAGTTTTTGCACATGGAGCGGTAAAGTCACTTGCATGCGATTTAATGAAAATAGCAAATGATGTTCGTTGGCTTAGCTCTGGTCCTCGTTGCGGAATTGGAGAGATCAATATTCCTGAAAATGAGCCAGGCTCATCTATTATGCCAGGAAAGGTAAATCCAACTCAAAGTGAAGCTCTAACCATGGTATGTGTGCAAGTAATAGGGAATGATACAGCTATTACTATAGGGGCGAGCCAAGGGAACTTTGAATTAAATGTTTATATGCCACTTATTGCATATAATTTTTTACAATCGGTACGTTTATTAAGTGATGCAATTATTTCATTTAATGAAAATTGTGCTGTTGGAATTAAAGCAAATACACAAAAAATGAGTGAAAACTTGCAAAATAGTTTAATGACGGTAACTGCATTAAACCCTCATATTGGATATGAAAATGCTGCTATAACAGCAAAAAAAGCCTTTACAGAAAATATTAGTCTAAAGGAAGCTTGTGTTGAATTAGGGTTTTTAAGTGCAGAAAAATTTGATGAAGTGTTTAAACCGGAAGAAATGACGGGGTAATTAGGAATTAGGAATTAGGAATTATGATAGAAGTAATAAAATTAGTTGGAATTGGTATTGTATTGGGTGTGTCAAATGTTATTCCTGGTGTGTCGGGTGGAACAATGGCAGTTGTGTTTGGAATCTATGATAAACTTATTAGCGTTATAACCATTAATGTTAAAAAAATAATATCAATGTGGAAATTTTGGCTTCCTCTTGCAATTGGGGTTGGCATTGGAATACTAGGTTTTTCAACTGCACTAGTTGCCTTGTTTGAAAACTATCCTGTTCCGACAAACTGGTTTTTTATAGGGCTTATTGCTGGAAGTCTTCCTTTAATTATTGGAAAGATAAAGTCATCGTCTGGTGAAAACGTGCAAAGTCCGTCATTTTCTGTTGTAGCTGCAATGCTTGTAGCATTGGCCATTATGGTTGTCATGGATGCTCTAAATAACACTTCTTTTTCACAGTTGGTACAAACAGATTTAACACCGAGCCTCTTTTTCTTCCTTTTGGCAAGTGGTGCCCTTGCTGCAATTGCAATGATTATCCCAGGTATTTCAGGATCATTTTTGCTTTTAGTTATAGGTTCGTACACGACTATAATTACTGCGGTTTCACAATTAAATATTCCTATTCTAATTCCAGTTGCTATCGGTGTTCCACTGGGACTTTTGGGTGGTGCAAAATTAGTACGTTTTTTACTTGAAAAAGCTCCTGCGCAAACCTATGGTGCTATTTTAGGCCTTATTGCAGGTTCAATTGTAGTTATTTATCCCGGTATACAAATAGGCGTTGAATTACTTATTTCAGTTCTAACGCTCGCCGTAGGATTTTCCCTAGCATACTTTAGCAGCAGGAAGTAATTAATAATTAATAGGTAATAATTAATATTACTATCAAACTCTGTGAAAACTATTTCATTCGCTATAGGTTAAGTCGCAGTTTAGAAACCAAACTATAACTTATGGTAGCTGAGAGATCCTTAAGAAGATATCGTATTCGTATTATTAATTGTTAATTATTAATTATTAATTATAATGTGCAATTGAGCTCGCTTACCAATATTCCTGGGAGTAAACAACTACCGATTTCCCGCCTATCATATGTTGAAGTTTCGGAAAATAAATGTTGTTGTTGTGTAATAGCTTCTAAATTTTTCCCTAGTAAATTATACAGTGAATCATCCCATCGCATATCTTTAATTGGAGCTACTATTTTTCCATTTTCTACCCACATACAAGAAAAACGAGTCATTCCAGTAATACGTGCATTTTGCACATCGCTCCAATTAAGATAGTGAAAGTTTGAAATATAGATACCAGTTCCAAGCGCTGTTAAGGCTTCTTTTTCATCTAGTGTGCCAGCATCCATAACAAAGGAGTGTACTCCCTCATCTTCGCCAGCTCCATTTGATTCTATCCCATATTCTTTTGCCGTTCTTGAACTAACCAATGTGTTTTTTAACTCGCCATTTTCAATTAACACGATTCTCTCTGGTGCTACTTCCCCCATATCATTAAAGCGAGGTTCTGTGCCCAATGAAAAATCCTGACTTATTGTTATCTTATTAGAAAATTTTTCTCGACCTTCTCGAAGAGCTATAAATGCACTTTCCCCATGTCTAAAGTCTTTTTCTCCAAGACCATTCCAAGAGAAAAAGTCTACAAACTCATGTAATGCATCGCTACTTATAAAGGCTCTGTATTTTCCGCTTTTTAACTCTATTTGTTCTTTTTCGAGAGCAATGAGAGATTGGCGTGCAGATTCAATTTTTTCCTCATAATCTTCATTACTCCAATTTCTGCCTGAATAGCACGATTTCACCGCTCGGCCATTTTTAAGCCACACAGAAAAGTCGAGTACAAAATTTTTTGTTTCAAACCAGTGGCGTGCACCGGATGAGTTTGCACTTGCTCTGATAATGCTACCTTGTGAAAAAAGTCCCGTAAAATCCAAATCTTGTACCGGTTCTAAAATTGCCATTTGTATACTATTGGTATCAAGTAAAGATCCATCGTATACAGCTTCTGATTTTTCGCATGCTGTTGGAATTGCCTGATACGGATCTTCAGGAAGGCATTTGCATTCATTTCTGCATTCGCGTATTGACGTTTCTAATTTTGTTTGGTCTTCAACTTCATCAAAACTAAGCATAATTGAAGTTGAAAAAGTGTGGCTTTCACGCCACATAGTAATTGAAGCTTCCAGTTGCTCAACGCTTCCAGTTTGTCGTATTTTTGCATTGTTAAATCGCATAAATGTGCTATGTTCACCAGAAAATGTACATGCAAGTTGTTCATCATTATTGAGTAATGAAAATATAAAATCTGAAAGAGTATTACAATAAACCCTATAATCTATCGTTGAAGTATTCATTATTTTCCCCCTCCAAAAACTTCTACATTATTAAACGCACAAACGGGGCTTGCGTGTCCTACAAAAATTACTTGATTAGGCTCACCCTTTCCACAGTTTGGAGTTCCAAATGCTTTGAACGTTGATTTATCTCCAACCATGCCCAAGTTTCGCCAAAAAGAAGATGATATTCCACGATAATTTGGATCTTTTACCGTTTTTGTAATTTTTCCATTTTCAATTAATTGTCCGTATTCACACCCAAACTGAAATTTATTTCGATAATCGTCAATTGACCACGAACGGTTGGTGTGCATAAGTATTCCTTTTTCTGTATTTTTTATTATATCTTCAAAGCTGGAAGTTCCTGGCTCAATATTAAGATTTGCCATTCTGTCTATGGGTGCTCTGTTCCAAGAAGTTGAGCGCTGGCATGCAACACCTTTTATTCCAGAACGAGCTTGACTTTCCAAACTTCCTAACCCTCGCAAGAGTTTCCCTTCTTTTATTAAAAATTCTTTAGTTGCAATATTTCCTATTTCATCTACGCCATAGCTTGCTAGCTCTCCTTTTATTGTAGGATCAAATGTTACATTTAAGAGTTCTGATCCATACTGGAAGTTTCCAAAATCAGAAAGATTTACAAAACTACTACCTGCATAATTTCTCTCATCTCCCAGTATACGGTCTATTTCAAGTGGGTGCCCAATACTTTCATGTATTTGCAGCATAAGTTGGTCTGGCATTAGCACAAGTGTTCGAGTATCGTTCGGACAAGATTCAGCATTTAACAGTTCAATAGCGTCACTTCCAACTTTTTGAGCTTCAGCAATAAGAGAGTCTTTGTTTAGTAATTCAAAGCTGCCTTGTCTTGTTAAACCTCTTGGCCCATTTGCACTACGTATTTGCACGACATCGTCTTTTTGTGCAATGGCTTGTAAGCTGTGACCTATATAGTGCAGTGTTTGTTCAATATATGAGCCATTACTAGATACTATTTCAAAGTCGTATTTACCAGATTCAATCATGGCGTGGGTTTGAATTATGTTTTCGTTAGTTTTTAATGCAGTGCAAGAATCTATAAGTATATCGAATACTTCGTTTGATGTTTTTGATTTTTCACTTCGTATGTTTGTTTTGTATGTTTGTTTTGTTGCAGGACGTACATTTTTTGAAAAAGGGTACACGTTTTTATTCATACCAAGTTTTGCAAAAGAAAGAGCAGCTTCTGTTGCTCTTTTTATGCCATTCGTTGACGTATCGCATGTCCCTGCATAGCCAAAGCTACCTTTGTATAATACTTCAACCATTATACCGTCATCATAGTTTGAAAATGCTTGTTCAAATTGTGCATTTCTGGCAGTGTAAAAATTAGCTGTTGAGGAACGCCTGCGAAGCCCAACCCAATCGGCTTCTTTTGCTGTCTCCATCGCAACATGTAAAAGATTTTTAATATTTGTTATCATAGAAGTATTATACGCATGATTGAGGTTTAATACTAGTATGTTGATATCTTTTTACAAAAAAAACCCACAAGGGAAACCTTGTGGGTTCTGAAATATCAAAATATTTTTTATACTTGTACTTCAACAACTTGAGTTTTCTTTTCTTCGTCAGAAGGTTTCCAGTTGCGACGTGCAAAAGATATAAAAGAGCTTGCAATAAAGATAGTTGAATAAACCCCTGAGAGCATACCAACAATAAGTGCTAATGCAAAATCTTTCATAGTACCTTCGGTAAAGAAGTATAATGCAAATACTGCTAACAGTGTTGTAACTGTTGTAATAATTGTTCTTCCAAGAATTTCTGTTTGAGAAATATCTAAAACATCTTTAAACTTTGAAATTTTAAGAATTTTTACATTCTCGCGAACTCTATCTAATACAACAACTGTATCGTTTATTGAATACCCAATAATTGTTAATATAGCGGCAATCATTGTAGCATTCAATTCTAAACCAAACCATACAATAAATGTTACCATAATCAATGCATCATGGATAATTGCAAAAACAGCACCAAGTGCAAAATCCCACTTAAAGCGAATTGTTGCATATAGCCAAATTAATGCCAAAGTTCCTAACACTAAAATAATTGATTGACCTACAAGAGCACTTGAGAATTGAGCCCCAATAAAGTCTGTTTTAAGTACTGCAACATTGTCTTCGCCAAATGTATTTGTAAGTGCTGCCCAAATAGCATCTTGTGTTTTTTTACTAACTTCTGGGTCTGTGCCTTCATCTGCAACACGAATTTGGAAAGTGTTTTCAGATTCATCTCCAACAGATTTTACGGCTGCAGTTTCAATTGAAGATACGCTAGAGCGAATTTGATCTATATCGACGGCACTTGCTCCCTCTGTTGTATATAATCTAAATGGTGTTTGCGAAAGTACATTTGACATTGATGCGTTAGAAAACATTCCAATTGGAGAAGTAGAAGTTGCAACATTTGCAATAGCGGTAACGCCCTCAATGGTGTTTAATTGCGAGATCAATTCTCCAATTGTAGGGTAGTTTGCATACAAGAAAGTTCTTGTTTCATTCGCTGCACCTGTTCCGCTTATTACTGCAGATAACGAAACATTACTAGTTTCAATTGCTACACCTGCAGGCCCTGTGTATGTTATCTCGATTGCACTAGGTGCAATTTTTACTTCTTGAATTAAACCTGCTTGAAAATCAAGACCGAGGTTAAATCCTCTAGTAAAGACTCCCACAAGACCCAATACAATTACAATAAGGCTTAAAGTAACAAAGGGCACAAACCCTTTACTAAAATGTATTACTTTTTTTGTCATTTTGAAAGCCTCCATCCAATGTTAATTTTTTCTCGATGTAGAGCTTGTGTTCCAAAGTCAAAAATAAGTCTTGAAACAAA